>CAZPID010000001.1:0-23979 GCA_964586885.1 uncultured archaeon
AATGGTAATGGTGGTAATGGTGGTAATGGCGGTAATGGTGCTACACCTGCAATAACTAGCGGTGCTGCTGGTGCTGCTGGTTTACGAGTTGACTTACAAATATGATAGTAAATATTCCCGAAGAATTAAGAATAATTTTTTCTAAGATACAATTTTTGACAGTCCAGGTGGATAAATTAACAAAAAATAATTCTAATAACTTGCCTATTAATGTGATAGTTCCAGGACTGTTAAGAAAAAGAAATGAATTAAGAATTAAATTGTGTGAAATTTTGGAAAAAGCAGTAAAAGAGAAAAGGAAAACAAAAAAATGAGATCAATCGGCGTTAGTATTTTTGAATGTAAATGCGGCTTCTTATTTACCGGCCCTAGATCAGTTAACAAAGCATACAAAGATTCCAGACATATTAAAGAACTAATTTATAGAAAAGATACGGAAATTATTGATCAAAAAACAGACGAACTTAGGCCTATGAAAAAAAAGGAATTAGCCGAATTTTTAGAATCAGTTTATAATTCTGCTATACTATGGAAAAAGGAATTTGTTAAAAAACATAAGAAAAATAAATTTATCTTAAAAAAAACATTTGAAAATAAAAAATTAATCAAATATGAAATTCAGGTCTTTTTAGTTGAAGGAATTTTGAATAGCGATAAAAAAAATCTTGAAAAAGCAAAAAACATTAAAATAAAATGTCCAAATTGTAAAAAAATAGCTTACACAGCAAAATTTTAATGATCTTTAAACTATTTTTTCTTTTTTGCGAACTTATATGCAATTATACCGCCAATGGTCGCACCAATTATCCCGGCCGCGATCCCGATTATTACATCTAAACTTAATCCTTCTTCTGCTGGTCCTGTTTCGGATATTAATGGTACGTCAATATCAAATGTTTCTAACTCAATGCCAAAAATACCTATACATGGGATAAAGTTAGAGAAATAATGTCTAAAAAGAAAAGAAGATATCATTGGGTAACTGATGGAATAGATTTTTGGAAGGTAAGATTTGGACCTATAGGAAATTATCCGAAACTCCCGATTTATGGTGACTGTAAAACCTGTGGTCTCACTATTCTTAATAAAAACCTAATTCCTTATTGTTGCTATAGATGTAACCCTGAATTTCCAAGACCAAAATTCCGTAAAAAAATTAGATTTAAGAAAAAATCTCGAGAAAAAATTAGATTTGCAATAGACTCTAATATTACAGAAAGGATAATTCACAGGTTTCTAAATGTATTAAATTTAAAATTTGAACCTCACAAATATTTACATATCACTCGGTATCATTACAGAACTCCTGATTTTATCTTATATGATCAATTCCTTAAATCTATCCTAATTGTAGAAGTTGACGGATGCTATTGGCATGGATGCTCTAAATGTTTTCCAGAATTAATTGATAGGAGAATTGACGATTTAAAAAAGGATAGAATAATGTTAAAGATGGGTATTGGAGTTGTAAGAATTCTAGAACACGAGGTTAGACGATACAATTATGTGTATATACTAAGAGATAGGCTTACTTACTTACTTACTCAAAATTATCCGTATTGGAGAATTTTATAATATTTTTTTCTGCCCAGGCGATCTACATAACTAAGTATTATGTTTTCAAAATTTTATTAAAAATTACTCGTTTTTACGCCTATCACTAGGCGTTATATAAAGCTCCCTATATCTTAAGATGCAGTCTTAACAATTAATTCTGTGCCGTAGAATAATTTCAACCAATTAACTGAAATAAGAGTATTGTAATATAGTAATATGCCTGAATGGAAAAAGGAATCTTCTGTGGTAAGATTGACAGGAGGAGAACAGATAGTTCTAGTCGTAAAGTCTTTCTACAAAACTTGGAAAAAATATTTTCAGCATTGCTTAGAACATTCAAATATACACCATAGTTTCTTTGTAGAAGGAGCCCAAATTTACGGCTTTGAGAAAGAGAATATGATTAAATTTCTAGTTAATGAATCCGATGTAATTGGCTTCAAACCAGTAAGGAAAGTAATCTAGTCAGGACTATCCGCTTTTAGATCTTTTCTCTGTTGATTACATGGCTTACAGATGGGCTTACCATTGTATATTTTAGGATATAGAGTAGCATCTTTAATTGTAGTTTCTGCTAGATTTTCGCAGAGACAACATTTTTTAGACATTTTTCTTACCTACTTTGTGGAGGTGGATTTTGATATGGGAAAAACAGTAGAAATGGTTACAGATTGGGCATTTAGTAGTAGGCGGTTCTCCACAACCTAAAATTCCACAGACCTCCCCATTTATTGATCTATTACTCCATTCTTGCCAGTTCATAATGTTCATCGTTGGGTTAATCCCTTCAAGTAATAAACGATGGTAGCTTTCTCTCCACAAAAAGTACAATTAGCATTGGATCTCGGTTTTTCAATTTTAATTACATTTTCAATTTCAAGTTTACCCATGAGTTTTCTAGTAGAATAATGTTTTTCACACAAATATTCTAAATGGAAATTATTTCGTTTAAAGTTCATTTTGCCTCCGCTATAAAAGACATTTCATCCCACAAAGGTTGGTCATTAGTTGATACCACATCAAATCCTGCCACTTTTCCCTTTTTGTTAATTTTCACATATCTAGTTCGTATATATCTTAAACAATTTTGCCACCATTCAGTTCGCCACCACTCAATCTTTTTATCAACCATTATTTAGATCAACTCCAACGTTCTTTAAAGCCAAAAGAAGTAATATTCTCCACAACGTTGGCAAGTCATAGAATTTCTGTTCATACTAGATTTGTAAATCGTTCTTGCCCTTAAATAAGTATGGTAAGTCAACCAACACCATAATTTTGGTTTCCATATAGGAAGCCAAGGACATACTATTATCACGAAAAAAGCTAGTACAAGTCTAGATTTGTAAATTCTTCCTCTATAATACTTGAAACCACATTTACTTTCTATATTCATTACCAATCTATAGAACACCAACAGCGATCACAACATTTTTGACGTAAACTAATTGTTTGATTACAATTTAGACAAGAATAGATACAGGTTTCAGGCCAAAAAATAGCTTTCAACATAACTAGACCTAAACGGCCCACTCCTTTCAATTCTGCTAAAAAGTATCTTCCTAATTTCGTCATTAAAGCCATAATCCTAATTTTCTCATTTTTCTGACTTTCCTTAATCGTTTTTCTTTTACCAATTTAGGTAAATCTGCATATCGTTTTCTAAGGATCGTATTGAAACGTATTCTATTCTTTTTCTTCCATTTTCTTGATGCTTTCATACAGATCTGTCTATATTCTTCATTAGAATTATATTTTTCTCTACGAAAAACTGCACGGGGATTTTTACTATATTTTTTCATTGACCTTCTCTAACAATGTCAAGTAAGTAACCATCCTGTAGTAAAACCAATTCCAAATCCTATGCCAAACGCAATCCATCCCATTATGATTATTGCAGTTCTAGTAGACATTATTCACCTTTTATGAATTTACCACTCCTATTAACTTCCATTCATTTTCATGACATTCTAAACAATTCCCTTTATTGCAAGCAATTTCTCGTATTTCCCCGCAAGAACGACATTTAGTATTAGATGTTGCTAAGGTTTTTCACCTCTATGTTTATGTCTTTTATGATTTGATAATCTTCGTTTAGGTCTAGGGTCATAGGCTCTCCAACCACAAGTAGGGAATGGACAATATACATACTGATATGTTTTAGTCATTAGGATGCACCATACCACACTTTTGGCAAATTCTAGGGCCTCGGCTCCATTTGTGCGGGTGACATTGTGAGTTAGATGTCATTCTAAATCTAACCACCCGATTTTTTTATTATCACAATTCAGACAGAGAACTAAATCAAAGGTACAATCTAGAGAATCACAATGTCTATGCCTAAATAAATAATGACCTCTAAATAAATGCCATCTACTAATTATGAGATATTTCCACCAATCTAATCTATCAAAGAACCATTCAAAACGACTTATTTGTTGAGATGTCATTGAGGATGACCCCTTATACATAAATATCCTTGAAAATATGCAGATTCATAATATCGAACTGGTTGTTTACAATCAGTATAGCGACATTTGGTAGAAGAAATCACTGTCATTTTAGACGTTCCAATTCATCTCTTAGTTTTTGTTCTATTCGGTCTAATTTTAGAAATTTTTTATCTTTTCGTCTGTTTTTCCATTTCAAATATCTAAGGTATGAAGTTAAATAGATATATCGAAAAACGACAATTATTCCGCGACAAATAGTATTAGATGTTGCCAACTGCTAACCCTCTTTTATCTAAGTGATAATATTGTGGAAAATCCTCAAACAAAGCTTTTGAATCTGCTATTTTCCAATGTTTAGCACAATACCAATGATGTTTAGCAGAACCTGTAATTAAATTAGAACCGCAGGTATGACATTTATCAAGTAAGCAACAATTCTCTAATTTTGTCATTGATGAAACAAATCCCATATAATTTTAAAATTGTCTATTTTATTAGCCATTTTACATTGTAAAAGACGTTTAGTATTAGATGTCAATCATCAAACCTCTCGTAAATTGCACGATTCATAATTATAATAAAAGTATCTCTTGGTTCAGTTAAGAATGAGAATACGATGAAACCATTAATTGATAAAGAAATATCAGTTATTTTTGTATCATTAGACATTTTTTTCCAAATAAAATGTCCACGACAATTAGTATTCAATGTTGCATAACCTCTATTTCATCACAATCTTTACAACGTTTGAAAATTTTATCAAAACCATAAATCCAATTATGGCGACATTGTGGGTTCAATGGGTAATCTCACCACAATGAGGACAAATGGAGCCAAAGCATATATGGCCCATTTGAGTTTTAAACGATTTATCACATTTATTACAGGTTACTTTCATTCAGGCCATCCTAATCCAATTAGACAATAACCGCAGGCTTTTTGATCTCTTAGAACAGGTTTATTACAATGTGGGCAAGACCAAGTATGTTCTCTGTCATCTTTTAGTAGATCTAATGTAACTTTCAGACCATGAACAAATTTCTGTTTAAGATTCGTCAACGCGTTATACTCCCGCACTTTCTACAAATAAGCCATCGAGTTACAATCGTTTTTGTTTTCTTTCCACTTCTTTCAGTATAACGCAACGGTGTTAGCCTTCCTTTACAGCGTTCTGATTTACATTTAATATTCAATGTTGCTTAACCTCAATTTGATAGGAACACGTTTAGTCATTATTCAATTCCTTAAGAATCATCTTTTCAAGTTTTTTAAGAATAGACTCTGTCTGTCTGCGATTTTCATTTAATTCATAATCATCTCCCAACCAACGACTAAGATATTTTAATTCTTTCTCTAACAATGTTGTTCATCCTTCTGGAAAGGAATTAATTTATTTGCGACTGTTGGTTCTTCTGACATTATATAAAGACGTTTCTTTAGTTTTGTCGTCATAGTCCTATTGGCATCCCTTTTCTTTCTAATACTTTTTTTTCTTCAATACATTGTGGACATGGAACTCTATCATGACTAAAATGTTCATGTTCATAACACCAAAATAATGGATTGTCATATTTGCAACTATAACAAGGATCTAAAAGTAAACCTCCTAATTTTTTACCACATACTGAGCAACATGTAGTATTAGATGTCATACAGCTTTAATCCTTCCCATTCCTGAGCTCGATAACAAAATCCGCATCTGGGTTGTTTAAAGAAAACTGGTTTACTACAATAAGCACAGTTAAACTGATTGGGCATTAATTTCCAAGGCATAACAATAGCATAAAGAATGCCTTTTAACACTCTGCAATATGATTGTTGTGATGTCATTTAAATTCACTATTCCCAATATATTTTTTGAAATTAATTACGTTACAATTTTCACAAATCCATTCATCTGAGTCCTCAAGCTCTATTTTTACTAGATTAGAACCACATGAACAACATATTTGTTGAGATGTCAATTACTTTTCCTCCGAAATATTGTTTAACTGCCTTTTTAATTCTCTAGCCTCAATAGTTAGCCTTTCAATTTCATCACAATAATATAGGATTTCTCGAAATACTACATCTGTTTTATTTTCTCTATATTTTGGGTCCTTTTCTAAAATCTTTTCTATTTCATCACTTAACAATTACATCTCACCTATTTTGTCGTTAAGCTCATCATCTTGAGCAATTTGTAAAAGTAATTGCGCTGATATGCCTTGAAATTCAATCGTGTTAGAATAATAAAGAATTTGTTTCCAAGGTAATTCTAAAATTTCTTTTGGTAAAATTAATCTTTTTTCGACTAAAGCATACATGGGATTATTCATAGCTCCAGCATCTCTAGCTTCAAGTTGACATTTTTCATCTTTTAGAAAATCTTTAGTAATCAAAGCTATATAACATTGATTTCTTGTTAACCTGTCTCGATTTTTTCCACCATCCGATAATATTACATCTAGTTTGAGATTTAACGACATTGTTACATTATTCTACAAGATACATATACATAAAAGTTTATACTTTCCAAGAACGTAGATATTATCTTGGAGATCACAATAAATTGGCGAAAGATAATAATCGCGGTTTAGATTTTATGAGAGCCTATACTCTTGAAGCCTTGGCAGATGAAGGAATTATTTGTTTATGTACTACAAAGGTTCATTATTTCTTAGATGGTAATGAGATTTGTCAATGTAAACAAGCAAAGCGGAGAAACGCGTAATGGCGGATGATAATAAATCTAATACGAGTTGGAAAAGCATTCAATTAATTTTAGCTGTGTTAGGACTTTATACCTTAGGTGATTTAAACGATAAATAACAGTTATTGTAGATTATGTAAAAGTAGATATTATAGACCATTTCAACATTTTAGGGAATCGCTTCCAAACGATGATTAATTCAGAATGTAGTTGTGGTTGTCATTATGAGGATAAAACAAATAATTCTCATTGTGAATCTTGTAGAAAGGAAATAGATCCTGATGAAGGATAATTTAATTATTGTACTCTTGCCCTTAGTTTTATTTTTATTAGTTATACCAATGGGAGAAATTGAAGGACAAAGTACATTATCTCTAAATACTGATTCTAAAATTTATCAAAGAGGAGACCTAATTACCATATCTGGCAATGTTGATCAAATAGAAAACGATCAAATAACTATCAAAATTACTAATCCTAAAAATCAAATTGTTATAATAGGTCAATCCTCTATAAGTTCAATTAATACTTTTATGTTCTTAATCCCAGCCGATGGTCCTTTATGGACAATTACAGGAAAATATAAGGTATCAGCATCTTATAATGATGTTGAAATATCTACATCCTTTCTATTCATAGATCCGGAAAATAAATTAAAAAAATTGGATCCAATTAAAGAAGAAGCCAAACAGGAAATAATTGAAATTATTAGTCAGGTTAAGTCTTATCCAAAAATTTATAGTTACGGAATTTATCAATATTTTGAAACTGTCAACTATGCATCTAGTTTTTTAGTCTTAAATGATGATAGTTCTGAAATTAGAATAGGTCGAATCGTAATGAAGATTCAAGAAGGAGATAACCAATACAAAGCAATTTATTCGTTTTTGGTTAAAGACTGGAAATTTGAATTTTCAAAAGATAAAACCACTTTCTCCGGAGAAGGCCCAATTAAACAGCATGGAACTAATTTAATAGAACATATGACGATCCAAGGAAAAAACAATGTTCTAGATATGCAACCTGATAATATTTATTCCATAAGATCTAAAATAGGTCCAGAAGGCGAACACCTATTTGTCTATAGGATTTTCATGGTAGGATATCTGAAATAATTTTATACATAAAAGTTTATAAAATATTTCTACATAGGAGAACTATGAAACAAAACCAAAAAAGGGCTAGTTTGACACTAAGATCGGAGATAGATAGGTGAGATATATGCTTGATTCATATGCATTCTTTGTTAAAATGGTAGATGAGCTTGTTGAATTCTCAGAATATGACCCTGAGCTTGCCGATGGAATAAAGTGGCTTGATGAAGAAAGTAAAAGGAAAGGAATTTCTTTCTACGACCAAGTTTTCGAGATTCTCTATACAGACGAGATCAATACTAGGGCCAAGGAATGGTTTCAGTCGAGGAATTAAGATGAAAAAGGTATTCAAATACAGGCTTGAAATAACAGGCTTTCAAAAAATCGAACTACCATTAAATGCTGAAATTTTAACAGTACAATTTCAACATGACCAATTATGTCTATGGGCTTTAGTAGATTCTGATTCTGCTACCGAAGAGAGAGAAATAAAAATTTCAGGAACAGGACATCCTATAGTAAATACGAACTTAAAATTTATAGCGAGTGTTCAAGAACTTGACGGAAATCTTGTTTGGCATGTATTCGAGGTAATTGATAAGAAATGAGTTCAGATGTAATGATAGTTACCAAAGAAGATGGAAATTCCTATTACGTGCAGTATTCTCCTTTATTTGATCTGAGGGTGTCTTCAGTTTCTCCAGAATATTTAGCATTACAGGAGAAAATAAAACCAAAAAGGGAGGCATTCAAAATTGACGAGGCAAGTATGGGAGACCCTTGGACTGAATTTGGTAAATGGTTCGTAGAGAGATTCAATAACCATGTATATGGACTAGCAGACGTATTAATGATGGCAAAAAACCAAGACGATATCAATAGAATGCAACATGAGGTAGGAAGTCAAATATTCACAGAAGCAGACTATTTGTCAGTAGAAAAGGCATTAGAAACTATGGTAAAACGTCCAGATCTTAACAAGCAAGAGGCTTTAGACTACCTAAAAGGCTCAATAGGACTACATATCGCGACGGAGAATTGGTAAAAATTGGGAGATAAATATTTTATCTGTGAACTAGAATTTGATAAGTCTGATCCTAGAAATCCTGATTACAGTATGCCAGAAGTAGACGTTTATGCTTGGATTCCCTATAATTTCCATCAAGAAATGAGAAACCATAGATTATCATTAAGAAAAAATCTAAAAAGCAAAAATTTCGAAGTCTATAGAAGATTTCAACAAACATATCAAGGTAATGTAAATCTTCAAGGATCACCAATGCACATGATTAGTCAAATTGATACAGGATTAGAAGAAGTAGCTTTTAAAGGAAATTTTGTAGATGCCCTAGAATTTATGAATAAGGAATATAACAAATACCATAAAATTAAAAATTATCACACTCCTTGCGAACATAAATGGCCAAATAAATCTACCAGTTTTTGTGGAAAAGAAAAATGAATTTAATTCCAGTATATTATAATAATTATCCTCATGATCTGCTTAATCTACATAAAGGTACAAAAAAGGGAAATTTCCAAATAAAAAAATTAAAAATTCCAAAGGGCACGACACAACAATTTTACAATCAAGAGAATGGAAT
The DNA here is from genome assembly GCA_964586885.1 of uncultured archaeon. Taxonomy (GTDB): domain Archaea; phylum Aenigmatarchaeota; class Aenigmatarchaeia; order CG10238-14; family SCSR01; genus DATDXT01. The sequence continues at coordinate 9,401 of CAZPID010000001.1, forward strand.
GTGTAGATGTGTTTTTATGACGAATTATAATTCTATTCAACTCAGAGAATCTAAAGAAAGTATATGGATGAGTGATACGCCGATGGAATATGAAACAAATTATCCAGCAATAAATGTTGCAAAAGGTGATGTATTAGAATGTGGACTTGGTATTGGATTATTTACATATCATGCCAGTAAACGCAAACAGGTTAAAAATATCACAATAGTAGAATTAGAAAAAGATGTAATAGATTTGGTCTACCCAGTAGTAGAAAATAAGAAAACTAATATTATAAATTCAGACGCACTAAATTTTCTAAAATCGACCAGTAGAAAATTTGATACAATTCATATAGATTTGTGGGGTGATATCCTTCCCTATAAAGAGATAGAACCAGTGATGAAAATAGCAAAACGAAAACTAAAATCAAATGGTATTGTAGTTTGTTGGCTTGAAGATGTTTGGAGAAAAATAAGAAAAAATATTAAAAGTGGTGCGAGGAATACATCTGGATTTTCTCTTGATATTTCACCATGTCCAACCTGTGGCAAAACACTTAGACATGACTATGGTGGGTTCTGTATGGATTGTGCCGATAGTTTAGGTATCAGTGAAATTTTCTTAAAACGTCGTACAACAAATATTGCGAGAAAGGCGAAAGTGTGACGAGAAATACAACAGCTTATCAGTCATATCTTAACTTTAAAAAAGTCATAGAGTTATTAGAAGAAAACGAATTGAGTTCGATTGAATTGGTAGAAAAAACCAAATTATGCGTATCTACTATTTCAAGAATGGTTAATACCTTAGTAGAAGAAAACGTTATAATAATCGCTAGACTTCAACACATGAGATCAAATAGCACAAGACGAACACGAATTTTTAAAGTCAGTCTGCAACAAAATACTTCAAGTGGTTCTTAATGGATAGGCCATTATATTTACTATCAGTCGAAGAATTAATTGATTGGGCAGAGGATCTTGAAAGGAAGAAAGGAGATCACAACAAGAAAGTTATAGAAATTTCCGAAGAAATTATAGAGATTAAACATCAATTACATTTGAAATTAGCACTGGCAGGAGAATGTCCAACAGGAAAGTGTAAAAAGTGTGGGTTAGACTGTTATTACATGCATCTACATGGTCCTGATAATGCAACAAGTAATTACGGACCAAATTGCCATACATATTCTGCTTGTGAAATTATTTATAGAACTATCAATGATTTCAATGATTGTACGATTTTAGATTGGAAGGGGAAATATCAAAGGGTTTTAGATCAAGCGTCTTTGGAGTGCTGCTACTTAGGAACCGACGAAGTTAAAAAAGTCTTAGATAATTTGATCTTGTATGGAAAGGTTAAAATTAATGATGTACAGGTTTTGGAGGTCGTAGTATAATGGATGAAGATCAGAAGAATAAGATTGATCCAAATACCATTGATTGGCATAAATTCGAGGTTATCTTTCCTTACCTAAACAGGCCAAGTCCAAAACCAGGATGTCGACCAGGAGACATTGATATTTGTCCTGTATGTGGAGTAGAAGTTGATCATCTTATAAGCTTATTCCATGTTAATGCACATGGTAAAGATCCCGTCTATGGAATTGAATATGAAAAAGCACTTGATGCTTTAGTTTACCTTCAATTAACATTGAGGCGACAAAATTGACACTTCCAGACGATGTAATTGAACAATTCAATTACCTTTTAAAATTCCAACTAGTCTTCGACTATATCAAAGAGAAAGAAAAGGCCAAGACAGAAAGGATGGTAAACTATGAACAAATTCTAAAAAATATAAGACCTCTCTTTGAAGAACTTATCCCTGACGAAAGAATTAAAAAAGCCCTATATGATGATTTCTAACACTATGATTATCAAAGCAAATTAATAAAGATATTCTTAATTATACCGTCAACGTCTTTTAAACATGTCATGATGCTCGTCATATACTCCCGATTTATTAATTAAAGGATGGCTTAATGAAGTTCCTGGAGCTACTGCACCACAAGTTCCACCATCTTCTGTAATTGGTGAAACATCATCACATTCACCAGCAATACCAACAGCTAAACCAACACTTTGATTCATTGTTGTACCATTTGTAAATTCAATTTCAACAACTAATCGATCGCCACAAGCTTGAGCCGTTAAAGTGGGAGTTACTGTAAATACTCTATTTTGTCTTAAATCTTGGCTGGCTGTGAAAGCTCCCGTATCTTGAATAGCACAAGCTGAATTAATTCTTAAAATTCTAATCCTGGCACTAATCTGCATATTTGTAGCATCTAAAATAATGTTTACCGTATGATCTCCTGTTTCCCATGCGTCTGAATTTGGTATGCTGGTAATTGTAATAAACCCCCAATTTTGAACCTCACTTCCTACAAAAGAAATTGTTAAGGTACTTGATGCTTCCCCTGCCTTTGTCATATCTCTATTATCTGTTGCAGCCGGCGAGCATCCAGAAACAGGAGTTATAAGAAGATAAGTCGGCATTATAGACTCTTTGTTTGGGCTTGTTTTAGGATTTTAAGAAAAGTTTCAGTGTCTATGTATTTTCCAGCTTTTACATTTATTGATAATTATTTTATCTCATTTACTTGCGTATTATCAAAAACATACAGATTAGATCCATTTTCCAAATCTCTAGTGTTATCATCAAAATATCTAACCATTACTTGAAAACCATCTTGAGGTAATTGATTCCAAGAATATTCTTTTGAAGAATAAACTACTATTTTTCCATCTCTAAAGAAGTATGCTTTCCAACCAATTAATTGTCTATTTGCACTCAAACTGCTGTTAGAATTTCTATTCTGGAATGAGGTATGTTTCTAGTAGCTGTCTCTAGAGCTGCACTTTGGAGGGTAACTTTCATGTCTCTGCCTTTTCCTCTCAATCCTACTGATATTACTTCGCCATCAAAATCTGTGGGGAATACCGCTTCTTGGATGATTTCATATGTAATTCCATCAACTCTTTCCCTCACTCGGACAGTAGCGTTTTGTGTTAAAAGAATACAATCCATGTTAAGTTCTACATCATTGTTTAAGCCGATAAATTCTACCACATCCTCTTCAGTTGTGACATTAGCATGTACATAAGTTGCATTAGTGGTGGTTCGTTTGATATTTTTAGCTGCTGAAATGGCTTCATCTATTCTTGCCATTATGCTGTTTGCTGTTGCTCCTGCGATAGCAGCATTTCTTAACATGTGCAAAGCTTGACCGATGGTATCAACTGTAACGTGACCGCTTGTCAAAGCATTTAATATTTCATCTTCAATAGCTTGTGCAGTTGGTGGAGTTACTGCGTTTCTGGTTGTAACATTAGTGTCAACAAGTCCGGTTGATTGACCGCTAGAAGCATCAGCTACCCTCAAAATTGCATCTAATCTTGATGCTGTCAGGTTCCTAGCATCAGCTTCAGTCTGGTAATCTGAGAGACTCATGCCACCTATTTTTTTGTTAGTGATGCCAGTCATATACTATTATCTATATTACTCTAAAATAAAAACAGTTGTTGATTTCGCCTAGTAGAATGCTTGTTTATGATCCTAGTCACTCATATGATGCGTTCAAATCCACAGTTTTCACAGATAAAATACTCATGAAGCATACTTTTCAAATTATATGAAATAATATTTTCGGTTTTTAGTATCATTTTCTTTTTACAGTTGGGACAAAGTATCTCACGTTTGGTTCTCTTGGCTTTAGTTGGTTTACCATACTCAATCTTGCTTAATGGTTTGGTTATCATTTGGGCATCGGTTTTCTTGGCTTTTGGAGCCAGTTTGCTTTTTAATTTTTTGATAAATTGTAGAATTTTGCTCATATCAATCAGCCTCGAAGTTCCTCAATTCGTGAATGGGGTATGTTTCGTGTAGCGCCCTCAAGTACTGCGCTTTGCAATGTAATTTTCATATCTTGCCCAGCTCCATTTAATATAAGAATAACAATGTCGCCATCAAAGTCTGCCGGAAATGCGGCACTTTGAACAATCTCGTAAGTGGTGCCATCAGTCTTCTCTCTTACTCTTACAGTTGTAGTTTGAGTTAATAAACCCAAATCTAATTTCACTTCGATTAATTCATCATTTAACAAAAATTCTAAAACATCTTGTTCAGTGGTAAGATCTGCATGAATAAATGTTCCACTGGATATAATAATTGCTTTTTGTTTTGCCAAACTTACATTTTCATCTAATCTATTCATACGAGTTAGATCAACGTTTCTAGCATCTAATTCGGCTTGAAGATCGGATAGACTGAGACCAACACCATTACCGCGTGTAAAACCCATATTCTATTTTCTTTTTTCTAAGAATTAAATGTTTAGGCTCTGTTGCATGATCGGTTGGCCATTCTGATCACCAATAAATAACTTTGTTACATCGACTATCAGAATTGCTAGATCATTATAGTTTGATGATCCGTCTATCATCAACGACAATGTAATAGGACCTCTAAACTTATGCAATCGTTTTAGTCTAGACTAAAGTTTATATAAGGTATTAGTGTAGACTAAATGTGAAAACACAAAACCAAAAAGTATTTACAAAGGTGGCTCCACTTTTGCCATTGTTTGTTAATACAATTTTTCAAAACTTACCAGGAGGATTGTTCTGAATTGAAAATAATTGATACTGAAATAAAAATAAGAACCGCCAGAAAAAAATACAAGTGCGAAATTTGCGGTATACTAATTCCTAGAGGTACAAGATATAAAAGTGGTTATGTTCAAACTGAGGATATGAGAGTTTATCCTCACAAAAGATGTTTAGATTGCCGATTAATTAAAGAGGTTTTAAATTGATCCAAACCACTGAAAAGAAAATTCAATATTGGAAAAATGATATTATGGCGGGACTTGTTAATACTGAAGAAGCCAAAGAAATTTTAAAGTCCGCAGAAGAAAATAGATTCCAATGTTTTGACAATGAAACCTTTATTTGCGTATATCCAAATAAAAAGATCAAAAATAATGTAGATTATCAAAATGATGAAAGAGTACAATTTGAAGTTTTAGATGAAATGTTAAGTCCTCATTATGGTACAGATAACTTTACAATAGCAAAATTTTTTGTAGATGAAAATCCAGGAACAGCAGTAGTTGCAGGCAAAAAAAGACCATATGTAAAATATAATCCACATAACATCAGTCTACCAGATTTTATGGAGGCTAAGGAATGATCAAATCAAAAGGCCAATTTTATAACACATATTTGCGTAAAACCGTCAGTAAGACCCATCCAAAAATTAATTTGGCAAATATCCAGAAAAAATGGACAAATTCTTATGCTCACGAACGGGTTGAAATGTTACATGGTATTGGTATTAATGATGAAACTGAACTTAAACAGTTAGCTAATCTCCAGTATGTAGAATTAGATTCTGAGATTAGATATAAGTTAGAATGTGAGGTTTTAAATTGAAAAGATGCACTCCTCTATTTTCTAAATTTGCCGCCGTAACACATGAGTTTGCTTATGATGATATTCTAAAAGGCGAAACCAAAACAAAATTCGTCCATCATATCAAACACATTGAAGCGCCTACAATGGAAAGACTTAGAGCAATGGCCAAGACAGAATTTGTTAGAGACTTTAAAAACCTAGCATACGAAGAAAAAGAAATTGTAATCACATTATCAGATGGCCATGTAGATATTTTCAAAGAACGTGAATATTCCAGTGATTATGGAATAGAATCAAGTAAGACATACAAGACCTGGACCGTGGTAAGAGCAACCAGAAATAATAAAATTATAAGGACTTTGAAATTAAATGTTAGAACAGTTCTAAATCCAAAATTTGAGGATAGACCAGAATGTGATTTTTGTTACAAAAAGGTTGTTAGTGTTTCTGATGACAATCTTTTAGATGATAAAAAAACTGCAGTAAAGGTTTGTAAAAAGTGTAAAGCAGATTTAAAAATAATGCGAGGTTTTGTAGAGAAAAGGGAATTGGGGATTTCAAATTGAATAAATCAGAAATTGTTGAAAAAAGATTTGAAATTGATACTGAAGGCTTTAGAAACCAAATGGCAGAAATGAAGCCATTCAGACTTTGTATGGATATGATATCAAATTGCTTTGATGAAGATTCAATCCATACAATTAAGTTTAGTACTAAACCTATATCAAATTCAAAGAATTGGAAAATAACAATCAAAGATGATGGTAGTGGATTTATTAAAACTAGTGATTCCTACACTTTGTATGGACATTCTTATAAGAGAGACGATCCAACCAAGATAGGAAGATTCAATCTTGGCGAGAAACAATTTTTCGCAGTAGCAATTAAGGGTGAATGCATAACAAGAGACCTCCATGTCAAATTTTATGATAATGTTAGAAAAATGATTAAGTTAAAAAGTCCAATAGAAGGTACAATCGCTTTTGGAGAATTTAATTTTACAAAAGATGAGATCAAAGATATTAACCAAACGATGAAAAAATTGATTGTTCCACAAGATAAAGTTCTTTTTATAAATGGAGAAAAAGTTTTACCGCCAACAGAAAAGATAAGAACCATTAGAGGAAAGTTGAGAACAGTAGTTGAAAATGAAAAGAAAAGACTTGTACAAATCCTAAGAGAAACTGATGTCGATCTATATCCAAAGCCAGAAGGTCAATATTCATGGCTTTATGAATTAGGAGTTCCAGTTGTCAGACTCCAAGACAGGAAACTTAATTGGCTAATCGACATTAGGCAGAAAATTCCGCAAGAACATTCTAGGAAAGTAGTTTCTCAGCCTTATCTTAGAGACCTGTATGCACTGGTACTAGAAAAAACCGTTGATTTAATTGAAGATGAAGATGCAGGAGCTTCTTGGATCCAAAGTGGAATGAAGAAAGCAGATGCGGAAACGGCAAAAACTATCCTAATAAAACAATTTGGAACTTCTAAAGTCTATATTCAAAGTGATGATCATATGGCAAATGAAGAAGTGCTAGAACATGGAGGTGAACTTTTGAGATCTTCCATGTACGATGGTGAAACTAGAGAACGTTTACAAGATTTAGGACTTATAAAAAGAGCGTCCGAAGAATTTGGTAAAGGTACAGAAGTTCCACAAGATGTAGAGCCAACAATAGAAATGGTCTGGTTTTCAAAAGTTGTAAAAAAGATAGCATTAGATGTAATCGAAGTAGAAAATCTACCAGTACACTTTGTAAAAACTAAGAGAATCAACATGGTTGCTTGGTTTGAAGATACTTTTGGTCCACACCTCACTTTTAATACTTCGAAATTACCAAAGGATTTCTTTAAGGACTTTAATGAGGAACAGATTAAACTCATAATACATGAACTTGCACACTATAAGGGAGGAGTGGTAAATGGATTAGCTCATTATACAGGTCAATATGTTGACGAATTGGGTAGAATTGGTTCAGTTATAGGACTTCGAGGAATACAATATTGGGTTCATATGGTGAATGATAAGTAATGGAAAGATATATGCCAGTTTGTGAAAGTTGTGGAGACATAGGTGAAAAGCATATCCTGAAGAAGGAATCAGAAAAAATTATCAAACTGCATAAGATTTGGTTTCCAGAACATGTAACCAAAATAGAGATAATTTAAATGGCAGAACTCAAAAATCTTTCTCTAAAGGCCAGAAAATTAATTGAATCAGAAGGAATTAAAAAAATTGGACCTTATCTTTATCAGGCTATAAGTAAATCAGATCCCAATAATTCACATATCATTATGCTGGAAAATACGGAAACCAATGACGATGCCTGGTGTGATAATTGTACAGGTTGGAAATACAATAGGAAGTGCTATCACATGGATGCGGCATTGTATCTCGAGGAACAAGGAAAATGATTACAAGTAAAGATAAACTTTTAGAAAGAGTAAAGAAGAAATCAATCAAAGAGATCATGAAATTTGTACAGGCTCCTTTTCCACTTAATGAGAAGATTTTTACTGGAAAAATTCTAAAGACTCCTCAGGTTCAATGTGAAAAATGTGGATTCAAATGGTTTGTGAGAATCACTAAAAATAAGATAGTTCTACCAAAGACATGTGCAGACGGTAAATGCAATTCTCCAAATTGGTATAAAATTTAATTATCGTTTTTCCTATACAAAAAATGGTTTTACCTGACAGATTTATTTATGGAACCACCCGAACAAAATGTATAGGATGAGATTTTGGAGGACTCCTGATTCCAAGTTTATCTAAATCTTTAACTACATCACATCCTGTACACCTCTGATATTTTACTTCTCTTTTTCTGATCCTTGGAACCTTCTTAAATATTAGATCTGAAAGTTTACCCATAGGATAAGCTCCTCTTTCATCTACACCATAGGTATGCCAAGTTTCATGCAAGACCGTCTCAGAATTTGCTAAAGAGGTTAAAATAATAATATCTGGAGATTTAGTAGGTTGTAATCCTCTAAAAAAAGCAAGTGTACAACCTCCTCCATTGCAAATAATTTCTGTAGCAGGTTTGTCAAGTACAATTACATTTTTTGGTGGACGAAGGATAAATGTTTTTGAAAATATTTCTTCCAGTTGCTGCTTTGTGATACTGACTACCAAATTATTTTAACTCCTTCTCAAACACAAAACTATTTAATAATTTTAATCTAAAAACTTATTTCTCGGAGTAATACCAGGAAAATACGTTTTAAATATTTCTTATCAGAAGGTAAATTATAATTTGGTATGTAAAAATAGGTGTGGACCTTTCATAGCAAGAGTAAGGCCAAAGGTTGGAAGATATGCCTCAGGACAGGTTAGATGTCCTACATGTGATTGCTTTCTTTATCCTCAAGGTCTGACTCTAAGCGGAAAGTGTAATTGCTGCAATTCTATTGTCAGAACTAAGCCAAGACTTTCTAAGTTTAGCAAAAAGACTAGAGAAAATCTTGCCATAATGAGAAGGCAAAAAATAGATTTAGAAAAAAAAGAAAAAATTCCTCTAGTGATAAATACATGAACGATGTATTATTATGTAAAGCAATAGCAGATAAGCAAAATGTAGTCTTTGAAGCTCCAAAATTAACTGCAACAGAATTACTAGAAATTATACAAGAAGATAAGAAATATGGAATCTTTCGACCTAGAAATGGTAAATATTTTACATATAAGGCATTAAATCATGATATTGAAATCTCAGAAAAAACTATCCTAAAAGGCATGATGATCAGTACTTATGAATGGGCATTTAAAATTTCGTATGCATTCAGAAGAATATCTAAAGATCAGGAATCTGACTTTAAATTAGAATTTAGGACTACATCCGAAGATCCAGAACTAACATCAAATACCATAATGTATCATTATTTTCCAATCAATGATTTAGACGATCCTCGTAGAGGACTTTGCGTTGCAAACTCAGATTTCTTCTTTACCGTTACTGGAAATCCGGTTGACATGCATCTCATTGATCCGACTCATTATCCTGAACCAAGTCCTACCAATCCATTAGGAATAGCATATGACTTTGATAAAATTTATAGGCACGAATTAGGACACGGGCTTGGACTTGCTCATATAATGGAATCAGGACATTTGATGTCTCCGAATGAAGGAGATATGTCAGAACATGCTTCCAATACTGATGGTAAAAGAGCAACAGCGAAATATACTGCTAGATCTTGGCCTAGTTTTATAGTACAATTATGGAAATCCAATTATCGTAGGTGGAGTGAATCCTACTAGTTAAGCGGTAATTCGCACTATACGGAGTTCTTCTTGTCCTTCTATTAACTTCTCTAGTGATATAAGCCCTGATGATGTTCCCTCTATCTTAATCTTTGTCGGAATTCGTTCAGTCTCAAATGGAACGTCAATATCAAATATTTCTAATTCAAGACTAGAATTTCTAATATCCAAACCAGTGACAAAAACACTTATCGTAATAAAATTAATAAATTCTGGAATTTGATCTCTGATAAAGATTCTATCACTAAAGCTAAATGTACCACAGCCCGAACTAACGGAATCTTTTTTAATGGTTTTTTTAAACAATTGTCTTCCAAAATCATCTCTTATAATTACACCCATCTGACCAAAAGCAGGGCGAAACGATATAACACAAAAACTATAAGTTCCCTTGACTACTATCGATATAAATTTAGATCTATCCCACGAAAGGTAGAAGGAGGGCGGTGGGGGTATTTTTATCAATTTAAAGCAGATTGGTTCTACATTGGTATCGCCAAATAGTTCTAAATCTATTAGTGTTCTTAAAATTTCTCTCCCTTCAATTATCCATCCGTTACCAAAGATCTGTCCAACAATCAAGTCCTCAGGAGGCCCGAAAGCATCTAATTCTAAAATACTATTCTTCAAGGCCTTTAAAGTTGTAATAGATTCCCTTCTCAATCTGGATATAACTGGTCCTCTAATTTCTGTAGGACATAATTCACTTAGAAAAACTAACCGTTTAAAAGGCATGTACTTTCCTGAGACTTGAAGATTGTCGGTCAGATTAATCTCGATCCTATCTTCTAGTTGAAAAAGGCCAAATTCTCCATCCGCGGACTCTATCGGAAAGTCTATACGAAATCTTTCACTTTGGATAAGGGGAACAAATAATTTCTGTCGATTTCTTATTAAAATTGGTTCTTTCAACACGTCTGTATCTAAGGGAGAAACTCTAACTGGAATATCTAGAAGTTCTTTCCTATCTTCGTTTGTGGTCTTCACTTCTAATGTTCTAACCTCAAGATCAACAGAACCTTGAGGAGCACTGATAACTAGATCTTCAAAACCAATTTCTTCAAACTCTGTTTTTTCTATAAAAATCCCGGTGATACGAATATTCCCGGATTCAGACAAAGTTATTGTCTTCCTAATTTTACCATCTTCTCCCGTAAAACCTCTTAGAAGAAAAACTCCATTTAAGAAGATCGAAACAGGAGCAAATCTAATTCCTTTATTGGTTACACGATCAAAAACTCTGAACTCTACATCTATTTCAGCTTTATCTAATCTCGCTCTTCTCTTTAGAATTTTGGTATCGACTACAATCCTCTGGAGAACACCGAAGATACGAATGGAACTAAGGAGTTTCATGCTATAACTTATTTTATCAACTTCTAAAATTTATTGTCTACGGTAATACCTAAACCTTCGGAGTGGACTCTGCTAATTAAACAAGGATCTGCATTATGCTATTATCTGTTCCTTTGCTTTAATTTTTGTATATTGTTCTGCAGTTATAAAAATTGGTGCTGGCCAATCTTCTGGTATACCCGAACCGAAGTCTTTCGTCGCACCAAAAGTAAATACATTGACTTTAATTGGGAGACTCTCATCTAGTAAATTATTGATTCCTTCCTGGTCAGTAATATAGACCACCTTATATGCTTTACCGAGAACTTCAAAATCCAAAGATAAGGCTCCACCCGATTCATTCCTAACAGCGAATCTCGGAGCAATGCTTTTTAAAATTATCTGCTCTGTCACCCTAGTAGGTACTTCAATAGCGGCTTCCATACTAACAATATCTGCTGGATACCAACCAAATGTATCAGTTAGATCCGAGGCCGGCTGTCTTTCTGTTGCTAAACCTGTTACAATAAATGCTGCAGGATTTTCTATACCAATTTTAACATTAGCATCTACGGAATTGACCCTTACAGCAACATGATATAGAATATGAGGATTTTCATCCCGAACAGTAAAAATTTGCGTTCCTGTACCTCCAATGCCATCGGTCGCTAAAACTCCTGGACCAACAGTAGTATTATTAGCAACTGAACCTAAATCAATTCTAACAAAGACTGGATTCGCACCAACAACTCTAAGAAAATAAGCTTTGAATTCAGGCATCCCAGCTTGGTCTTCTATATTTTCTACCATGTCAGTTTTGGCCACCGGAATTAAGAGAATAATATATTCTGTTTCTCCAACCAGAGAATCAAAAATAGATCGGAGTTTCGCGTTAAGAACTATTACCATAATTTGTAGTAATAGAACAAGGTAAAAAAGTTATTTTGTAGATATAATAATGATTATTATGTTGGTAAATATAGATGCTAAAAGATTTCCTTGACGAGCTCCGAGAATTTGATTATAGTGATAAAACCATTGATGCCTATAAAAGACATCTTACAGAATTTGAAAGATGGCTAATCAAAAGAAAGAGAAACTTACAAAAACATAATAAATTTGATGTCAAAGATTATGTTAAATATCTAATGAAAATGCAAGTAGACGGAAAATCTCTAAAACCAGCGAGTATTCATGCTAAAGCACATGCAATTCAATCCTTCTGGAAAGTAGAAAGAGATGAAAGAATTTATCTCAAACTTCCAAGAATAAAAGCTAAGTTACCAGAATGGCTAACTGAAGATAAAATTAAAATTATAAAAAATTCCTGTATAAACTTAGAAGAAGAAACGGCATTCATTATGGCTTACGAATTAGCTTTAAGGAGAGAAGAAATTGTCAATGTCAAAGTTGAGGATGTTCAGTTAGACAAAAATCTACTGGTTATTTCTAAAGCCAAAGGCGGAGATATACAAATGATGCCAGTACAGCAAAATCTAAAAAATTTACTGAGAAAGTTCCTACTATATCCACATGGTGAATATTTATTTAGTCTATTCCTTGGCGACTACTCTAAACCTTCTGTTTGGAAGTTTTGGGACTGGATAAAACAATTAGCGACAAGATCTGGATTGGATTCTACAAAGGTTTATCCACATATTTTTAGACATTCAAAAGCTATACATCTACGTCAACATGGTATGAGATTAGAAGATCTCAAAGATTTTTTACGCCATAAATCTTTACAGACCGTCTTCATCTATGCTGCTTTTGGCCATGAAGATGTAGGCCGTACGGTAAAAGATATTCCCAGCCCATTAGATTAAACTTTAAGCCATCTACGCCAAAGATCTAAAAACTTTCCGTATACTCCTCCGAGAACGAAAGCAGCAAAAAGAGAAAATCCTGCAGAAACGAGTAATTGCCATGGTTCTAATTGTAAGACGGTAAAGTTTAGTAGAGCCATCATTGGCACAAAGAAAATAGCATTACCAATAGAATCTACCAAGAATTTTTTCCAATTTTTGACTATGATTCTTCTGGATAATATATTCAAGGCCTTCAACCTATTTCAGTAATAATGCTTCCACCCTTGATACGGTTCTATCATTGAGTCCCTCACAAAAGAGATCTGTACCACCTTCCAATTGTATAACGATTCTATAATATTTTTCTTCTGGAACAATTTTGATCATGTTTTTTTTAACCTTGATACCTAAATTGTTTTTGAATATTCTATCAGCCTCATTTAAGGAAAGATTTTCACTGTGAAGGATATGAGTTTCTATTAGAATTCCTAAACGGGTGTTAGAATTATACCGTAGAAGTGTAAAATTATTTTCGTCCAGTATCATTTTTTCTGTTTATTTTTCTTAGTTCTTAAATCCTTTAAAATTTCTTTAGTTATCTGACCAATAACCGTTTCTACGCTCAGATCTATATTTTTAGCTATCTTAAAATCTTTAATTGTCATAACCATAATATTGGTCCATCGTCGTACTTTCTCATGTTGCTTAAAGATTTTAGATTCATCTAATTCCTTTTTAGAAAGTTCCTTAATCATCTGTGATTTTGCTTCTAGAAAAAGTGAAACCATTCTTAAAAGTTGATCCTTTAACTCTTTCGGGATAGTAACATATTTTTCTCCAATTTTAAATTCTGTCTTTCGAGCATCAACCTGCACCCACGGCTTGGGAAAAGTTTCAGACACTTGAAAATAAAGTCTGGAACCATAATATGGAATAGCGAATTTCTGTCCTACTTTTAAAGGTACATATTCCAATGCATCTGCGAGAAATTTGGTATCTATTGGCGGAATTGCTTCAAGGGGAGATACATGAATTACTTCTGCTATTTCACATATAACCTTCTGAATAGTTACCAAAACTTCAGGTTCTATATCTAAACTATCTCTCATAATCTTGTCCATTCTAATCATTTTTTTATTTTCATCTGCAGGATATAGAGGTAAGGCTTTAGCGAGTATAGAGTTCCTAGTATTTTCTACTAGTATTACATCTCCAGTTTTTAGGTCTAAATTATCCATAGATTTAGAGTCAATTCTGGCAACCATCCTACCAGTATCTCTGGTATAGGATTCTGAAACTTTAAGTTTCGCTCGCTTCTGCCTTTGCATTCTTTTTCTTCCTCTGATATTCCGGACCAAATCTATTACATCTTTTACAAAATCTATATAATTTTCCTTCCTTCTGTCTTAGAATCATATTATTATCTCCATGCAGATCACAGGTTACTTCTGAATTATATTTGAAAAGTCCTTTTCCATATCCGCCTGACTTAATAATAATTCCAGAAGTTTTTAACCTAGAAAGCGCGCCTCTTACAGTAGTATGAGTTATTGCAGGATACCGTTGTTTCATTTGATTATAAATCTTCATACGGCTTATTCCAAGACTCTTATTTGTCTTAATCATTGCCAACAACTGATCCCTCTGAGAAAGTTCTGGCCTGGTCAAATGCAAGATCTCCTAAAAGTTTTTGTGCCATAGGAATATCCCATAGCATTCCAATCTATCATTGAGTTCTTATCTCTCTTTCTTTTCATAGCTTTA
>CAZPID010000001.1:24079-82117 GCA_964586885.1 uncultured archaeon
CATAGCATTCCAATCTATCATTGAGTTCTTATCTCTCTTTCTTTTCATAGCTTTATCACACTTTGTCGCTTCCGTTCCTTTCTGATCCTCCGAATATTTTTCTTAAACCATAATTATCTAAAACTTGTATAGTTTTATCCGTTCCTTCTTTGTATGCTAATTGCAAATTATATGATGGAAATACTTCATCTTTATGGCCACACCAACACTTCAATGCTATCACTCTTGTATGGTGGCCATCTTTCAAAAATAATTTTGGTAATCGAATAATCTGTAAATCATGTTTGTGCGGGATTAACTTTCTAAGAAAATTCAAGTTTAACTCCTTCTTCCTCTTGTCTGTTGTAAGAGTTGATAAAAACAAGAATCACAAAAAAATATCCATTTCATACCTATCTCAATTTTATGTAATTTATTAAAATAGATATGTTCACCCTTTTTACCATCCCAACCTATAACGAGTTCTGGATTATCACAAATAAGACATTTGTAGTGTCCTAATTGTAATGGATGATCAAACATTTCAATTTGACTCATGATTTTTTTCCCCGCGCTTTGTTTTTTCGTCTTGCTCTGATTTTCAATCCTTTTTTGCTTTTCTTTCCTGATGATGTTAGTTTTGGTACTCCCCTGGTAGGACATGCAAGAACATTGTATTGATGAATCAAATCTTCTAAAACCATTTTATCGTACTTGTCTAACATGTAGTCTTTTATTCTTATTGTCACTTGTTTTGCTTCCATTAGAAATCATCATCCGTTAAATCGAAATAACAATTTCCGCACAAATACCCCTCGCCATGAAATTCAGAGTTTAACCACTCACGAAATTCGTCTTTAATTTTTTTGGGTGCGTATTTTAATTTTCTAAGTACACCCATTGACCAATTACTACGTCTTGAATCGTTCTCTTGGACTCGGAATTCTTCTTTGCATCTACAACAAAATGGTATTTCTTCACTCATTTTTTTCTCCTAGACTTTCGTTTCAAATCTCTAAATGTCACTACAAAATCATTAATAAGAGTCCACGATGTTGATTTTATCCCTTCATCAATGAGATGATTTGAATATTTTAAAACCTGATTTATTGTTTTAGTTTGTAGTTTCGCAAACTCTTTTTTTGTTAAACGTTTTGTCAATTCTTCATCACCCTTATATCGAAATGTTTTGTACTCCGTCTTTTTGAATCAATGAATTTTCTTATAGCATCATTCCTATTTTGAATCGCTAGTTTGAAAAATCCGATAGTGTTTTCAAGAAATGGATACTTAGTTTTATCAAGCGATTCAAGGTTTCCTACAGTCTTTGAATATTGCCCAATTTCATCAAGCGCGTTTCTAATCTGAATATCTAATCCTTTCCATCCTATTTTATGTAATTGGTATGCTTCAATCTGTTTTTCTATCTTCATCATGCGTATAATTTCCCTAATTCCTTAAATCCTTCTGAATCAACGATCAATACATCACCATCAATAACAACAAAGTCATTGATAGACATTGATGTGTGTCCAACACCTGAACTCCTAATCTTTTGCTGACCTGCTGGTGTTCCAAGTGGATTTCCTTCTTCTGTTCCATCATTGTAGATTATGAATAACTTTTCTGCGTATTCTCGTTTTGATTTTACAGATTTATCTTCATGTGTATCTACCATAACGAAACCTTTCAGTCCTTCTGATCTTAACAAGTCTTCTGTGTGGTGTGCATCAGTAAAGAACATGTGTGGATTTTCTAAGAAAGCATCTTTTGTGAAATAATAAATTACTGCTCTCATAACTCTTTACCATCCTTACAATATATCTGTGGTATTGGCATTAGTTTTTCACTTTTTTCCCATAATGTCTTGGATGTTTTTCTTTGACATGGCGTGATAATTGACCTAGTGTCCAGTAACCTTCATCACAGATTGGGCATACATAGAATGGATCTGCACAGGTTAAATCTGTCTTTGGTATTCTCAATTTTTACTCACCATTTGGTTATTCCGTCGTGAAATTCGATTACTTATAAAACAATCTTTGTGAACAACTATCAGAAATTTCATTGTTTCATTCTGTTCAATTGCATTTAAATCTAAACAGTCTGAACAAGTGAAACTTTCTGTAGCACCAAGTTTTTTATTCTCTGGTACATACTCGTATTTTGCATTACCTTCTATAACATGCTTACAAGTTAGTACCATACTGTCAATCATTTTTTGCTCATTATCTTTCATTAGTTTTTCACCCTTGGAGTAATCGGTTGTGGAGTTTCCCAACTTTCCCCGCACTCTATGCAATAATGTTTGCCTTTATGACCAGCCTTTCTCCAACAATCCTTATGTGAATCATCAGTTGGATGAGATTCACTGCATATATCCGAATCTAATGATAAAAAATCTTGTGATCTACTTTCATTATCTATCATCTCATTAATTCTGTTTGATGTTTTTCTGTCTAAGGATTTAAGATGTTTTTCAAGTTTTTTATCAGAGAAATCTTTGGTACAACCTTTCATAGTTTACTCACCGATACCTGAAATTGTTTTGTACTCATATTGAAGTATCCTTTTCCATATAGTCTGACAGAGCGCTTTGAAATTCTATTGATGCCTCGTCCTGTTTAGTTAATTTCTTTCTGTGATCAATCTTTTGGTGATATGGCAGTTTAAGGGCGACAAAGATTTTCTTGTGTAGGTCTACTCTGGCTTGGAATTTTCTTTGTTCCACCACTGGATCTAGTGTACCATACTTTGCCTTAAAGATCATAGCAGATATATTTGACATCTTGACTGAACTAACATAGTCCTCTATGAGATGTTTTGGCACATCATATTTTCCAATCTTGACTGTTTCTTTAGTTGGTGTTGCCTTCTTTGGTGATTCAATATCATTTACTAACTTTGTCAGCATCGATGATGCCCGACTTTCCATATTACGTCCACGTTCAACCATTGTAAACATTTGTTCGGCTGCAATTGCTGTACTAATTGCATCGTTTCTACAGTCACGAATTAACTTCATCATTTCTTTATCGTATAACGCCTGTGTATTTATTACATCAAGAATTGTTTCAACTTCTAATCCCTGCCTCCATTCTCTTGAACCGATATCATATTTTTTATCACGAGATATTCCGAACTCAGTATATAATGCCGACTTTGCAAATTCATAATTATCTAAGGCTTCAAGATAACTTTTGTTAAGTTTTGTTGAATGTAACCTTTCAAATTTATCTTCTAAATTATATCGAACCGCTTTTATTTTATCCCTAGTTGCTTTTGCCATAATTAAATCCAATACGATCCTTTTTGTTACTGGTAGATTATCATCAACGATAAAATAATTTTCTTTAAGATATTTTTGATGTACTGTTAATCTCTTTTGATATTTAACATCTGGTACATTTTCATATCTGAAACCACCATCTTTTCTATATTTTTTACATTGCGTACAATCTGGATTATTACAAAGTGTGTTACCGAGAAACTGTGCTTTACCAATCAAAATATTACGTCTTTGTTCTGATGTTGGCTTTGGTTTCAAACTATCAAACATTTTATTCACTGAAATGAGATTATGTTCAATAAGGAAATTTTGTATTCGCTCTGTAAACCACCTACCCTCAATTATAAAATGAAGTGACATTGTTTTGCTCAAAGTTGTAGCACCACCTTTAGATGTCTTTTGAACCAACCATACATTTGGTCTGGTGTAAGATTTTCAACTATTACTGCTTCTTTACCAATCTCCCTAATTAGAATTAATGATACTAGTCCACTTATCGCACCTTGTCTTAAATGATAGCGTTTTTTTGTGAATTGATTTAATAGTTGCTCAAAATGAAGTAACTTTAATTCAACTGGTTCTGTTTCTGTAATTGATTCCAATTTTAAGACCTCCTCCTATTTTTGGTTTTGTCCATGGTTTACCTACGTAAAGATATTTTATAAACTTTTATGTATAATCTATTTGGTTGGCCCTGATAGATCAGGATTGTTTGCTATACAATTACCACATGTCAATACATCAGGTTCATAACACATTCCAAAACCATCTTCTACTTCACAATCAAAATCTCTTTTACAGATAGGACAATGGTGTGGCATATTTTTTTATCCTAATAATTGAATAAAAAACTGTTGAATCTACCATTTTTTACAGACTTTTGCAAAAAGAACCCAAGAAAGAACTCCTGACCAAAAGATCAAGAAAGGAATTATCACTGGTTCGATCCATTCTAAAACTGGAATCCATTCTATAACTGGAGTATGTTCAAACCCTAGAAAAATTCCTCCACCAATTATAAGACTTTTAATACTCCAGATTAGCAATACCCAATAGGTAACTTTTTTCTTAAGACTTTGTAACATATTCCCGCACAAAATCGTAGATATTTTTAGCTATTTTTTTTCCAATTCCTTTAACTTTAATCATCTCTTCTATTTCAGCATTCACTAATTGTTGAATAGAACCAAACTTTTCTAATAATAGTTCAGCCTTTCTAGGTCCAATATTTGGAAAACTAGCAACTAGATATTTCATCCTTTGTGCTTTACTAAAATTTATCCTCTCCATTTCAGGAAGTCTAGGTTCATAATTTTCACATTTATCGTGGAAGTATTTTAAAAATATCGCAGTATCAAAAGGAGTTTCTGTAGAAACCATATTTATGATTCCTTGCTTACCATCTGGTGAACGTTTAAGTATTGTTCCAGCCATACTAGAAAGATAAACTTCCTTCTTTAATCTTCTGTGCATCAAAGCCTCAGACATAAATCCCTCGATAATTATCGTTGAAACTTCAAAATTAAAACTCATATTATACAGTTGGTTATTCAAATGTCCGCTTATTAGACTGCTAGCATAATCAGAAGCTTCCTTTCTTTCAAAAACCCAATTCCCGATCACGTAATCTCCAACTTCTAGCTTGGTAAATTCAATTGGCACATTCATATTTTCTAATTGTTTAGGAACGATGGATCTCTTTTCTCTATTATCAATTATTATCAACTTTTATACCTCTTTTTGATAATTTCTAAATCCATGCTTTTAGTGTACTTTTCGCCTTAACTATTTTTTCCCGAATTCTTTTCTCCGTATTCGGATTGATCTCATAACCAACTAATTTCCTGTTCAAATTAATACAGGCTTGTAAAGTTGTACCACTACCAAGACATGGATCAATTATTAGACCATTAGGATTACTACATTTTTTTACGATATCCTCAACGATTTGATAATTGGTTTCTGTTAGATTAGTATTTTTTCCTAAATTATAAGGTCTTCTAATACTCTTAGCATCTTCAACATATTCTCCTTTGGCATTCCAGATTCTATTATCTAAAGGAGGCTTAACAAAATAAAAAATATGTTGATGTGAAATTGTAAAAGTATTTGGAGAATAGACACCAAAAGTATAGTCCCAGATTATTTCGCGTAATCTAATAAAGCCCGCATCATAAGCTGGATATAAAACTTGGTTTAATTTGTCTTGTGTATGTCCTTCTCCTTCAAATTGATTTTTCTTATTTACTACTAAATCCTTAGCATTGACACATGCACTCCACCAAAAACATGAACCTCCTGGCATTAATTTCTTATAAATTTCTCTCATTCGAATCTCGCACCATTCCTCGAATTCTTCATCTGGAACTTCTACATATCCTTCAATAGCATCATCCGTTCTGTTGTAATTGCTAGCTTCTCCTTTAAAATTAATTCCAAAAGGAGGATCAATTATACATAATTCAACGGTACCATTTTCTAGTTCATCCATATTTTTATTATCGTGGAAGTAGACTTTGTAGTCTTCACCTTCTAATATCATTAGATCCATCTCTCCAGAGAAGGAGTGCCCAAAACGTTAGCCCAGCTAATCCCATAATCTTCTAAGATATTTTCAAGTTTTGCCTTTAGACTCACATCAATCATTTTTTCCCATGCTATTTCTAAAGTCTTAAAAGCCGTAGGATCCTCAAAAGCAATTACATCTGAAGTATGTCCATTATATTCTTTAACGTAAAGATATTGAACCTGATCTCCTCCTTTAATATCAGTTCCCAGATTTAAATTTGCTAAGATCGCTGCTCTAACATGAGCTGGATAGACCTTATATGCATCTAATGGTCTATCCATTCCTTTTTTTAATGCTATATCAACCAAGGGCTGTTCTCTAAAATTTCTGATTATCTTAGTAATTTTTTCCCTAACTTCGTCCTTGTCTAATTTTCTCCTTACAATCAATTCAAGTAGATATTCCTGCGTTTTTTTAGTATATTCACTTTGATCTCCTCTAATAGCATCATATCCCTTAATTTCTAAAAAGTCACAGTCTCTACCTTTCCAAACACAGTGGCCTGCGTATCTCTTCTTCTTGCCACTGTAAAGGATCGTCTTATAAAATTTTTCAAACTTTAAAGAAATAGAAACATCACCTAACTTGTATTCATTTTTAAACCATTCCTTCATTAATTGATCTATCTTTTTTCCTATTTCCGGAGCTTCTTCAAATGGAACATCTACTTGCAGACCGTCAGTATTATGAACTAAAATATCATTTGCAAAGAAGCACTCCGTGCCTGGAACAGATAAGTCATAAACATAACCATTGTATTCTATAGACTCTATCTTTTTCGGATATCTAATTTTTAAATTATTATAGAAAGTTTTCTTCTTATACGGTTGTAATCTCCTATTTTTTCTATCTTGAATAAAACCAATTTTCTTCTGAAAAGTCTCCCTGTCTAAAACGACCGCGGCATAGCTGTAGGTATTACTGAATTTACCTTTATAATAATTACCTCCTATATCTTTTTTAATCCCGCATACTATTCCGACGGACAATAATAATTCCTTTACCTGTTCAACTAGTTTTAAATTAATAGAACCATAGCCGGTATCTCCACCTACAACAATATCTCCGTCTGCTGAAAACATTCCACGCAATAATGCACATTTATTTTCTTCGGTTTCCTCGAATATCCAATTTGGAATCTCCTTAGTTTTACTGGTTCCAACAAACCCTAATTCTTTCATTAGGCTTTTAAGCATTTTAGACGAAATACATGAATCTCCTTCCTTACCAATCGAATAACCTCTACACCATTTTTCTAATACTAGAGGTCTAAGTAATTTAACTCCTAACTCAATTGAATCTATGCCTAAACTTTGATAAATATAATATGGCTTATTATCATAAGATCCGTCGCCAATCCAATAACCAAAGAATGACATTAACTTTGGACTATATCCTTTGGTTCTAACTGGATATGAAGGAATGTATCTAGGAGACAGCAAACTATGCACATCTGTAGGTCTTACCAACTGTATCTCAATCGGAGTTTCTGTACAAGGTCTAGGTTTAGTAGAAAATATAGAATGATCTTCTGTAACGTCAACATAATCCATATTTGTAAGACTAATTCTATAGACCTTCTTATTGACCTTATGCCTAATAATTTCTATTGCATTTGAAGTCTTAATTTTGCCATTGGAAGTATCACATGTTAGAAGTGGAATTCGACATTGTTTTCTTTCTTTACCAAATTTATCTTTAAAAATTGTAGAAGGAATCAAATTCCATAATTTTTCAATTTCAATTTGTCCTATTTTCGTCCTGATTTTAGTGTCCTTGGTAACACTATCTCCATAGAGTACTGTAAATCCCAAATTTTCAAATTCCTGCTTCATATGTAGAAGTCCTTCTCTACCATATCTTGTTACTTCACCTCCAACGGACTTCGTATGGAATCTATTGTATCTGGAACTAAGATATCCATAAATTATTTCTGTTAAAGTTTTAATGGCTTCCTTTTCTTTTTCTACAATTTCATATTCATCGGTTCCTGGAACTAGATGTTCCAGTTTCTCCTCCACCTTATCTCTTAAAAGGATATATTTTCTACAGACTTTGGGAAATAATCTATGATTATCGGGGGATAAATTAAAACTAATTATAATATTTGGATAATATCTAGACATATCAAAAACACTTACATTTTCTGAAAGCCCCTTATGTTCCTGCTCTAAGACCAAGGCTCCTCTAAAAATTTCTTCGTCTTTAGATGTCATAGATCTTAATATCAATCCCTCCTTTTTAGCATCTCTTATCATATCCGTATCAATTAGAACTGAACCTGCGAATCCTTTCTCAATATGTTCTATCCCTACCATATCTTTTAACCTCCTAAAATAATCTGAAATCCAATAATACTTTTTATCAATTTGTACGGTATACCAAACGTCTTTCATGTTATATTTGACTAATTCTTCCGGAGCATTTTCAAACATTTCTTTTACCTTAGCACCTTTGTATGCTTCGTCCTTTGTAGTCAATTTTTCCTTTAGTGCGATCCTCTTTAGTTTTGGATATCTTGATATCTTGTGGTATTTGGTATATCCTATCATTAAGTCAAATCTCTCTAATCCATCAAAATCTAGAGGAAGAGATAACTTCTTAGTCCTGTTTAATAAATAATCAAAGTCATATTCAATGTTCCAACCTACCATCATATCCGGCATAACCTCATAATAACATTTGATAAAATTCGTAAGAAGTTCATCTTCTGTTCTAAAAACAAAAACGTTATTTTTACTATCTGAGTTCAAAGTAGGATGATATACAAAACAGAAATATTCTTCCTTATAGGTATCATAAACTGTAATCGCACAAATTGGTTCTTTGGCATCATCAGCATTTGTAAATTTGGATGCTAAAACTTCTATGTCCAGATACCATTTCCTTAGAGGAATATCAACGGTGGTTGGATGAATATCTCTACATCTAACATTTTCTAAATCATCGGTATTTATTTCGACTCCAGAAAGAATTTTTTGGTCAATCATAAATCTTCTGGTATAAGGAATATCTGCTTCAAAATGGATAGCATATTTCGATCTTCTCTTTGGAACATCACCGGGTTCACTAACAACTATTTTCTTTAATTTTTCGTCATAAACGGACTGGTAAATTCCTTCATCATCTTTTACGAAAAAATAAGGCTTGAAGTCTATGACATTGAATTTTATTTTTTTATTATCTATTGTCCTCAAATATCCATAAATTAAACTACCATTCGCGTGTAATGAAGTAAGAATCCCACGAACCATTTTTACAGCCAGTCCTGTAAATTAGGAGCTTCTCTATATCCTCCCCATGCATCTTCAAAACCTTTTTCTTTTGCTTTGTCATAAATTTCTACAGCTTCTTCAACCCTTGGATATTTTTTGATATATTTTTGGAATATATCATCGTTAAGTGCTAACCAATTGGCAAATTTTTCTAATTCAAATAACTTGTACAGATTATGCAGATATCCATAAAGATAATGTAAAGTTTCACTAAACTTTGTAAATTGAATTCCTTTAGATTCTGCATCCTTACAAAATGGACATATACATGGAAAAATGGAATAGTCAATATTTAGCTTATCTGCACTATCTCCAGCTGGCTGATCAGTGATAAAGGGTGTCAACATTATCTTTCCTCTACCAGCTAACATAGAGAAACTAGAAGTATCAGAAGTCAATTTGTTAAAATCTTTACTGAAATATGCTCCAGAAATTAAACCTTTTTGTCCACTCATAGCAAAAATATGCACATTTTTGATTCCTTTTTCTCTTAGAAAAGATAAGTGTAGTGCTGCAGCAACACTATCATTTGGAGGCCGTGGAGAACATGCAATGCCATCGAATAAATCTAAATGAGGTTCTATAACATTTTTCCACCAAA
This sequence comes from uncultured archaeon, assembly GCA_964586885.1. Taxonomy (GTDB): domain Archaea; phylum Aenigmatarchaeota; class Aenigmatarchaeia; order CG10238-14; family SCSR01; genus DATDXT01. The sequence continues at coordinate 33,793 of CAZPID010000001.1, forward strand.
ACTTTATCTCTCGATAACTAATTCCATGTAAAACTCCATAGAGTTTAACATCATGTTTTTGTGCTTCTGATTTTATCTCTCTGATACTTTTTTCAGTAAATCTTGCACAATCTTGGAAATGGCCATCTGAAATCGTTTCCGCATGTAAGCCTCTTGGAGGAAGATCTAAAATGAAAGCGATATCACAATTTTGTGCCTGCCAATTAAAAACTGTAGAAGGATTAAATCTCTCTCCCTGACTCCACTGAGAATAGCCACCTGAATCTCCATACACCATTACGTCTTTCGGAACTTCATAGACATCTCTCCAGTGATCAAAACCGTATTGATTTTTATTTTGATAACCATAAAAATAGGAAATAAGTAAACTCTTTCTCCTTATAGGATGATTTTCTTTCCACCATCTCATATCTACGCTACCTTGGGCCCAAGACTGTTTACTTGCAAACGTAAGTGCACCGGAAATGGCGGGAATATATTCAATCATTTCGTTTTTCTCCTAAAAAGTCTTTAATTTTTTTTACTAATCGTTCTTGGTTTTCTAACTCATAGTCCCATATTACTAAAGTATCAAAATTATATTTTTTATAGAACTTTACCTTCCTATCTATTTCTTCTTCAGTGTGCCAATAACTCCCACAAAGTTCAATTAATAATCTTTTATCTTTATTTATAAAATCTGGGCATTTATCAACGATAATTACTTTGCCATCTCCAACATAATCAAAAGGTAAGCTAAATTTTTTCAATAAGTCTATAAGTCTTCTTTCTAAATTATTAGGTCTATTTTTTCTAGACTGTAAGATTTTAGGTAGACTTTTTTGAATACTACTAACCGTATGCATTGCTACTATAGAATTTTTCATTTGATGATCTCTATATTCTTGACCTTTCCATAATTCTTTAAGTTTGTTTGATATTCTCGATCTAACCTCTGAAGTAAAAACAACATCATAGTTTCTAGGTTTACCTAATCTCGCCAAACTCATTTTTTTCTTAGTCTCAATAGAATGTTTCCTATCTCTCATTGGAGAAGATAGACCCAACATTCTGACTCTGTGATTATCTTTCTGTTCGTCTGTTAATTTATGTCCTTTCATTCCTGAAACTTTACCTCTATGACTATCTACCTGCATCTGACGATAAATTGGATCTAACCACAAACTTTTTACAGTTTTAGAAAGTTTTTTGCTAGTTTCTGGATTATTCATAACCTCTTTCATCTTTAATGACATATAATTTCTATATTTCAAACTATTCTTCTTCATAGACTTTTGCCACCATCGATAATTATGTTTGTACCTGTCATGTAATCAAATTCACTCTTAGTTAAATTAAAAATTACTTTTGCTATTTCATAAGCACTAGCTTCTCTCTTTTGTGGTATCATATCTAAAACATCTTGTGGAAGAGGTGCGTTTCCACACAAATTAGTTTTTACCAAACCGGGAGAAATACAATTAACTCTAAACTGAGGATATTTTTTTGCTAAACATTTTGTAAAATGGATTAATGCAGCTTTTGTTACAGCATAATTAATAATGAAATCCTCATTTTCTATCCCAGAAGTGCTTCCTACATTAATAATTCTTGCTCCTTTATTTAAAAATGGAATGAGATTACGAGTTAATTCCATTGGAGCAACTAAATTGACATTTAACAGATTCCACATCATAGCTGTGCTATAGTCTTTAAAATCTACCAAGTTAAGCATTCCAGCATTATTCACTAGAAGATCATACTTTCCATTAGCATAAATTGGAAGTTTTTCTATTTTTTGGACATTTTCAAAATTAAAGGGTATTCCTTTAACCCTTTTGAAGAGAGGATCTTCTAAAAATACTTTGTCAGTATCTCTAGAAATCGGTACTACATTCCAATGATGTTTTACTAAGATCCTAGTTATTTCATAACCTATTCCATGAGTTGCTCCTGTTACGATCGCTCTTTTCTTTAACATTATTTAACCTCCAATCTCGCATCAGTATCAGGAGACTCGTCCTCCTTTGGATGAAAATCTTTATCTGCTTGAGGTTTAATTTCAGTTACGATTGTAGGAATCCGTTTTGCTGAATTTTCAAGATCATATTTTTTTATTAAGATTATAAAAGTAGGATGTAAAAGCCTTTTATTTCCTGGATCAGCTTTCAACCATGTATAACAAAATGAACGAACAAACGAACCTTCTGAATCATTATTGGAAGTAGTATATGCTAAAGTATCAAGTTCTTCTAAGGTAGGATTAAGCTGGAACATGAGTAGGATCCCTATATTCTGAATAATGACTTTGGAATTTTGCGTCTAAAATATTGTCTAAGCCATTCTTCTGCGCATAATGTTCTGCAAACCAAGCATAACTCCAAAAGCATCCTGGACATAATTGTTTACCACCATAAATTTTATCTAGGATTTCCTTTCGACCGTCTTTCCAACCTAAGCGGAAGACTGAAATTCTCTCTTTCATATAGTTAGAATAAGAACAACTTCTTAAAGTTCCATCTGCTTCGATATCAATTATTAATCCTGAATTGCAGTGCCACAACATTTCTGGTGCTAGATCCACACCATGTTCAAAATATTCAATCGGATTTTGTACCATTACTTCACCACTTTTTACCATATCGGCTATCTCATGCATTACGTTTTTTAAACTAACATGATCCTGCTCTCTAAACAGGAAACTAGGCATAAGATCATCAGAAAAGAAATCATATTTTTCATCTTTTTTATGTTCAACGAAATTAAGTCCAGCCCAAATTTCTTTAGATGTCATATATCTCAGAAGTTCAGGAATCTTTTTATAATTTTGTCTATGAATTGTAATGGTCCCTTGGACATCTGGAACGCCATGATTCTTAAACCATTGTAATTGTTCTAGCCCCCAAATACTTTTCGTATCAATATCCTTATCTCCTGTTGTTCCCCCCATAATATCGATCCCGCAACTAATATTGTATAAGCCGGCTTCTACCATAGGTAATCTTAATTTCTGATATTGTGGTTCAACAAAAGTAGAATACATTGCATACCTTCCAAAATATCCAAAATCTTTTAACGCTCTTATTAGTTCTATTATCCAAGGATAGAGCAATACTTCATTTCCTAAAATTAAGAAAAATTTTACTCCCATATCACTTAGAATATTAAAAGCTCGAATCCACTCCTGTGGTTTTAAAAGGCCTTCCTCAGGGACCACGTCTTTACTGCCACAATAACTACATTTGCGAGGACAATATCTTTGAATAAACAAGCATGCATATCTTGGATTATCTGCTCTCTTTATTTCAAATCTCTTGACATTTTCTCCAAGAACATTGATATCATTTTTATAAATACTACCCGATTGCATTCCTCATCAATTCCTCATAACTCCGATACCATAATTTATTTCTAAGCTTACCTTTAAGTTCTTGTAAAGCTTCTGGAATAAATCTCTGTCTAAAATAAAGTGAATCGCCATATTTCTGTCCATCTTCAATTCCGTATTTTTCCTTTGCAATTAAATGCGCTAATCTTCTATTGCAACAGCAGCCACATTTTCCTTCAGTAGCCATTAAAGTTCTAAAATCGACTGGATTATCTTCAATATCAATCGGAGCTAAATCACAGGACCAAGTATAATTATAAATCCAACCAAATCCATTATCATGTCCCCATTTTAAGATTTGTGGTTTGTCCATCTCATTTTCTGGTGATATAACTTTCGGAATAAATTTGTTGCAACCGTATTCTAACATGTGACTAAATCTGTCTAAGAACTCCTTAGTATTGTCTTTGTAGCTCCACTCACTAGCATTGGTTCCTAATGTGATATATTCTGCTTCAATATGTTCTGCATAAGATGCTGCTAATGCTAAAAATACCACATTTCTAGCTGGAGTCCAAATTTCATCAATCGTTGTTGCAGACTTCCTCAAGCTGTCCATTCCTTCTGGAACAGGAATATTCTCATTAGTTAAACATGAATCTTCTCCAAATACTGGAGTCTTTACAATTTCTAATTTAATTGGATAACCTTCTTCTTGTAATTTGCTAGCAATAAATCTACAGCTTGCTTTTTCTCCTCTCTCAGATCTTTGACCAATAGAAAAATGCATTAGATATACTTCATATCCTTTCTTAAGCATCATCAACGAATTGGTTATAGAATCCATTCCACCAGATGTTACACATACAGCTTTTTTCATTTTTCTGATTCCTCCTGTACATAACTTGACATGATTTCATCAAATTCTTTGTCAGTTATTTTACATAATTTTTCATAGAATGCCTGAGCTGATTCTTTACATTCTGGATATCTTAAAACTATTGATCTAACTAAATAACTAACTCTCACCATATAGCCACTCCATGTTTCTTTAATACTGCTTTCATCATATCTTCTCTGGCTCCTACATATTTTCCATCGTTGAGACCTCTTATGTATTGTGTTTTCATCAATCTACTTTTTAATGGATTCCTGACAAAAGAAATAGGACCATCTCCATCTAGATTACTGGCTTCTAAAGCAAACCACATCCTTATACATGCTGCACATCTTCCACATGGATCTTTAGTACCACTAAAGCAAGAATAAGTACGTTTTAATAATTCTATCCCGTTCTCGTGGTTAGACAAAACATAATCTACAATTCGTTCCTTAGTAATATTGGCAAAAGGAGAAATTATCGTAATATTTTTTTTATCAGCTTCACTTAAAGTCATTTGTAAAAGTCTATTAAATTTACTAGTCCTATCTCCAATATTTGATTCTCCTAACTGAACATTCTGCAAATAGATATTTCCTCCATCAGACAAATAATAACATGCTATACCTGCTAAAAATAAGTTTCTATAAGGAATGTGCGAATCCTTTTTTTCATATTCTCCTAAATCGACTCCTTTATGTATCTGAAAATCTACATCTAACTGTGATATTAATTTATGAACTGCCAATATCTCACGACTTTGATAACGACTACCTAGAGCAACATAAAGTGCTAAAACTTCTTCTTTTTTAAATTTCTTCAAAGCTATCAATAATGCTGCTAGGCTGTCAACTCCTCCTGATATCAGAACTATTGCTTTTTTAGACAAGACGTATTTCCCCACTTCTGATCATTTGATAAGCTCTCATTTCTAATTCTCTGTCATCCCTGAACCTTTCTGAAGCTGAACTAATTTTAACTATTGTTTGTGGATCTTCTATTCCTCTGAAGAACATACATGTATGCAGACCAACAGTATATATCAAACATGCATGAGGCCTTACATGCTTCATAAAAAGGTTTCTGGCTTTCGCTGCATAATCTTCCTGCAACTGTGGAAATTTTCCTAGTTCTACCAAGAACCTAGGTATCTTTGAAAGCCCTACTACTTTCTTCTCCCCTTGCTGATCTGGAATAAATATTAACCATACCTTTATAATCGCAGGAAGAAAATGGTGTGGGCACAACATCTTAACGGTCACAGGACCTACACATTCCATAGCGTCTGATATTGTTGGAAACATTGTTCCCAAGTGTTTAACGGCATCTTTTTCATTATATGGATTAGTAAACTCTTTAAGCCAATTAGATATCCTGCCTGGAGAATCTTTAAAGTTTGGATCATTTAAATCAATATTTAAAGACTTTAATAATTCCAATGATTTGTCATGGATCTTATCTCCATCTCCATATTCTATGTTCTCTTTTATTTCCATCTATGTTCCTCTTTCATTGCCATAAAGCATGATCTGTAACCTTGGACTATATCTGATTCCATATTTTTTACATTCTTCAACTAGCCAAATACTATTTCTAGTAATCGTCTTAGCATCTATACCCAAAGGCATGAAATAGGTCTTACTTGTCGGTATTTGAAATGGTTGGAGAAAGTCGTCAAAAACTTCCTTGATATCTTCTTTACGACCAATAACAAACTTAAATTTAGTTCTGCTGTTCCTATTAAACCATTTTAGAGCAGGTGCAATAATCCTTTTATCTCTTGGCATTTTAGAATTAGAAAGTTTTGGACTTACGTCATAATATATTGGAAATGGCTCCTGTTCAAAAATTATCGTACCATTAGTTTCAATTTCATAACTTCTTATCCAAGGAAATTCCTCCTTAACTTGTATGAGCAGTTCTGCCAAACCTTCTTGAACTAAAGGTTCTCCTCCAGTAAAAATCACATGTGCATTTGCAAAGGCCTGAATCCTTTTCATAATATCTTCAGAGTTCATTGGTACAAATTCAGTAGGTAAATTTCTCATCTTAATTAACTCTGGTACTGCATATGGAGTATCACAATTATGAGCTAAAATACCATTTGCATAATAGTTATGATTTGAAGTCCTAAAATTGTAAACTGTAAGTTGGTAGCATTCTGGATAGTGTTTAAAACCTTCATTATGTCTACAATTCTTGATTCTTCTAGCTCCCATTCTGACTAATTGTTTAGGATTTGAAACTTTAGAAATAGATGTTACCCTTGTTCCATTGGTAATAAATCTATTAACTCTATCAATCATATTATTTCTACCATTATTATTTTTTTGGTATATTCTTCCGTTAACATCAAGCATTAAACACTCCCATCCAAAATTTTTGAAAAATATTTTTCTTTCCTCCGACCATCTTTCATCTCTATCCATATAAGTAGGATCATAAAGTTCAATAATTTTTTTCTGTCCTATGACTTTAAAGTCTGGATTTCTAAATTTTTTTATTTTGTTACCTATCCATAATTTAGCATTTCCTACATATTCTATCGGTAAATTATTCATTTCGAATTCATTAATTGCAATTTTTTCTAATCCGCTTGGTCTATGTTTATGAGACTTCATATTTTTTACCACTATTTCAGGATCGAACATTGGATTATGAATTTTTTTACAATTACTCTGATTTTTTCTCCATTCTTCTGTACGCAAATATGGTTTAATTTTTCCACTACCATATCCTTTCCTAACAGAATCTGCTACCTTTTTAACTATATTTTTATCTTTCATTGGATTATAATTTTTCATCTTCCAAGAAAGATAAGTTTCTCTAGGTAATCTATCTATTAATTCATCTATCTGTAATTCTTTTGCTCTTACATATTGTCCTCGATCTATAGAATAAATTGGATGCTCTTTAGTTACAAACAATGAAATGCCATGATCAAATGTTATCTTAATTATTTCAAGACCAGATACTTCTCTTCTGAAAATATCTTGTACGACCTGTAATTCTAATTCACCTTTACTACCTTTGCCTAAAATTCTCTCTCCAATTTTAATATCTTTAGCCTTTTTAGTTCCGTTTTCACTATAGATTCTAGTATTTGGTATTAAACAATACCCACAAAATAAGTTACACCCATAGAACCTGATAAAAGTTGTTGGTTCACCAACAAAATAACCTTCTCCTTGTATTGAAGAAAATATCTCTGAGATTGCATATTTTAGATCTTTCCTTAAATTTATTTTTTGCGTCTCCATCCCTTTACCTCGATTCCATATTTAGAAGTTTCTTGTATATCGATACCAATTCCAGCAGCTTTTGGAAATGCCTTAAATAATGAAGATAGCATATTTTTCGTAATCGTTTCTGTATCTGCTTCTCCTATATTTCCTCTATACGAGTCTAAAATTGGTTCTATTAACTGCTTCATTGTTTTATAATCTATCCAATCGCTTTGTAATAGTTCAACTTTAATTTTAACATTTTCGTGTCCATGCGTATCACAACATTTTTTATCTGTCAATTCAGATCTATCAGAAATATAATGAGTAAAAGAAATGGTTCCTGTATAATGCCTTACTTGCAGAAATTCTACATCTGTATGCTCTTTTAATTTTTGATAAACCGTCTGATCAAAAACGGACATTATGTTTCCTCCGTTTTAATTACTCTTAAAACTTTATTTTTTTCTTTTATCCCGACCACACTAAATCCTTCTAAGGCTGGCTGGTTTCCTTTTTCAATAGCTACCTTCATCTGATCTCCTAACGTTCTTCCATCTGCTGTTGTTACAATATGAGGCATAAATATTTCCTCTATTGTAGAAATCTCAGCCTCCTTTGCTGTTAAAAGAGATTTGAGATAATGAAATAAAATTCGATAAGATCTTTTTTCGTCATAATAACTTTTTCGACCTCGCTTTCCTTCTTCAATATATGGTACAGTAATTTTAATGAGAAATGCCAACTCATCAGTTTTCCTGATAATAAATTCTACAAAACTTTGTTCTGGACCAGCTTCAGTCCACCGCTTTTCATTGATCCTGAATTTTTTGAGCATTCTATTAATATCTTCTTTAGATTTTTCCACTGATACTGATGTATAACGGTAGATATCTGTACTAAGTTTTACCAACATGAACCTCCTCATACCACCAGTTTGTCCAGTTGCAGTTACAATCTATCAATTCATGTAATCGTTTTGTACTCATTGGAAATAATTTTTTCTTCAATATTTGTTTAGTATGATAACGGGTAACTTTTTCATCAAAATCACTCCAATTTAATTTTTTACAGATATCTACAATTTTATCCTCCTTATAACCTAACCAACCTAATTCTGCTACAAATGTAGTTCTAATAGAATGTGGAGGTTCTCTATCTTGTTCTAAAATTGAAACAATACAAGGACGAATCAAACTCTTAAGCATTGTGAGAACATCTTCTGGAATACTATGGGATTGAGCTTGAAAAATATATTCATGCATGCCTGTCGCTCTATACATTAAATTAAAATCGACGATTTCATTCAATTTATACCTAGGTTTTGATCCGCCTATAAAAAATTTTGAACTAAATTGTGCTACTTCCTGAGCACTCCAATTTATAAAATCATCTGGCAAATAAGTACAATATTTTCCAGTCTTAGGGTGAATACTACCCGGAACCCTTACAAGTCTATTAATATCGCCTCTGATTTGCTGATCAAGATGTTCGATTCCTTCCGTCAACTGCTGAAACGCTTGCATTAACAAAACTTTACCCGTTTCAATATTTGGAGGGATATAGTCTTCAACCAATATATAAAAATGAAAACCCTTTGATCCAGAAAAAATAACATGGAAATCTAATCCCTTATCTTTTAATTGCTTATACAGTTTTTTTGCAGAGTGCAATGATTCTTCTAAATTCTTGGCATCAATGTCAAACCATAATTTATCAATGATCTTTGCATCATCATATAGACTAACAAATACGTCTGTAAATCCATTTTGCATCTCTACGAAGTTCTTAAATTCTTTAAAGTTTTTGACTCTTGTCCTGAAGGGATTTCCAACATCTCTAGGAGTCTTACTAAAAAGAATGGTGGTAATTGAATCCATTTTACATCCCCTTTATTGGTGCTATTATGTAAGTTATTTCTAAGTCTTCACCTAAGTAAGAAATGGAAACTGGCTCCTGGGTCAAAACTAGCCATACTGGACCTGCCAATAATTCTACCACCCTTTGAAGTTTTTCTACATCTAAAATTACCTCTCCTTCAGCGGATTGTGACTTTTGTGTATATTCTAACTTCCTGACATAAGAAGAAACTGCACTTTTTGCTTCTGCTTTAATCTCGCTATCTGAGTAATTCAGTCTGATTCTATCCGTTCCAATATTGTCTAATTGCGTTATCTCTAGTTTGTATGCAACTGCTATATCAGCTTTCTCGGTGATATATCCATATTGTGTCCTCTTCACTGTATCAAAAGGTAATGACGTTTCAACTTTCTCTAAACCTTTCTCCTCATAGACCTCGTTTTTACCAGTCAATGTCACTTTGCCATCCTTAAAGATTAATTCTATTGTCTTATCTCCTTTGAAAGATTTAGAAAGTCTATTCAACATGTCATTCGCTCTTAATTTAACTTCTCCAATCGGATCATAAGATTCAAAATAATCTTTCTTAAACATTCCAAAGGCTAACATCGTAATTCCAGCGTCTCTATTTGCTACATAAACACCGTCATCTTTAAAATCTAAAAGCAGTTCTTCAATTTTAGACTTTCCTCCTTTTGAAATACTTGCCAATTCTAATAACCGTTGTAACTTAGTTGGTTCTATTCTCATGCGCTCATTATCACCTCCTTTTTAGGTCCGCCGACCTCCTCTCCATTTGTGGTACTCGCTGTACCAAATTGTTTTTCCAATCCTGGTTTCTCCAAGTGCATAATATCTCTTATCTCATCAAAGTCAATTAGCATTCTTTGCTACCTCCTCTTTTACATCCCAAAACTTTTTGCCAGTTATATCAAACCTAACTCCAGTTTTTAATACTCTGGGATCTTTACTAGTTACAATGACCGCATAATGCTTCTTAGATTCTAAATCATGTTCCGCTTTGATTACATAATCAGTTTCCGTCATTATAACATCAATCCATTTTGGAACTTTTTTTGTTGTAATAATTTCTCCTTGAATTACCAATTCATCTTTTTCTGAGAACAATGTATAGATCACACCTTTTTTGGCTATTTCCATCGCCTTATTATGTACTTGTCTTAACAAGGTTTTTCTTTCCTTCCAGAGATTAAAATTTGCAATTCCTGCATAAGCTTCTAAGCCATTATTATAACGCATTTTCCATTCACATACCTGATGTAAATATTCTACTGCATCAAATATAATCCAATCAGGATTAATTGCTCGTGAATAGTCTAAAATTGCTAAAACATAATCATAGGTTATTGATGCTGATTTTACGGTGGCTGACTGATTGTGATAGTCCATATATTTCATTCCATTAAAAACATGAATTTCGTTTGCATTATCATATCTAGTTTCCTTAATGATTGCAGTCTTATTATCCATACTTATTGCGACCTTTTCGCCTGGAAAACTTAGTGCGATAGTAGTCTTTCCTTCTCCTTTATCACTATGGATAGTGTAGATAGATTTAGCTCCTGGTAAATCCTCTTTAATCTCTCCAAATTCATGTTTTTCTGTACCTTTTGGCTTTTGTTCTTCTACTACACTAAATATTTCTGGAGGCTTTGGAACTTCGGTCGTCGATACGACTTCTGCAGCCTGTGTTGGTTCAGTCCGTACCTTTTTAGTCGTTTTAACTTTGAACATATCTTCTTCTTCAGTTGTTTCCTGAGGTTTTTCCTCTTCGATCTTTACTTCTTCAGATTTTTTCTCTTGAGGTTTCTCTTCTTCGACCACCTGCTTTGGTTCTTCCTTTTTGGGCGGAGTAGCCTCCTTTAAGGAATTAAACAGATTGTCTAAATCTTCTTCGCCCAATTAATCACCTCCTATTGGAATAGCATGAATTGGAATAATATTAATAACCTGCATCTGAGCCTCTTCATCTTCATTTAGATATAAAGTTCCAATAAAATAGCATTCACTTTCATTTTCAAAAACCATAAGATGCGAAGGAGTCCAAGCCGTCATCTCAGTTTGTAATAATTTTCCGTCTGATGTTGTTACATCCTCTTTAACGGTACCGTCACAAATGGTATAAACTCCCCATTCACTCGAATCTTCTCTAACTCCCTGATTATGTCTACAAATTACAGCCTTTATCATTTTTAGATCCATTTCATCAACATATTTTGTACCTATTTTTAATTTACTTAAATTATATGGAACCTCACTTTGAGTAATCTGTTTAACTCCCACATCTTTTATGTAAAAATCATAAGGTTTAGCAGCATATGACTGCCCGCCAACAAACTCAGTTTCCTCCGTAGCAAAAAATAGATCTTTACCTGGACCCAATTTAGTAACATATCCATGGAGAACATTAACTTTGGTTACTAGATCAGCCTTTCTATCACTGCACATTATTGGGCATTTCTTCCATTCTCTTGTACTAGTTTTAGGTTTTATTAGAGCATAAATTTTACTATAAAGTTTTTTACTGGATTTTTTCTCCCTAATATCAGATGTTCCGAATGGAACAACGACGCATTCTTCTGTCTTAGGCCTTGATGCAAATTTTACCCAAATTACATTTGCAGCATAATCATGTTTATCTTGATCTGATTTAAATGTAGCATCATTTTGGATGAAATCCGAATTAAAAACCTGATCATACCTTTGAACTACTTCTTGTCTAGGAACTTGGAGAGTATCAATAATCCTCTTAAAAACTTCTTCAACATTTTCTGGATACATCAATTCAATACCTTCATATCCGGAAAACTCCAGATTCTATATTGCTTTGAAGTGGTATCATAGATTATCAATTGAACCTCGTCAAAATATTTCAATGCTAACTGTAAAGTACACGAAGTAACTAACGGATTTCCAATAGAAACAATACGAGCTACCGATTCATTGACAATCTGTTTAGCATGATTTAAGGCCCTATCAATATCGAGTGTCCATAAAGAACTTTTCAAATCTACAAATTCTTTATCTAATAAAACAATAAAATTTATTTCACCATTATAGATTTTGTTTAAAGGTCCTCTAACATTGTGGTGTGTTAGGAGTGGAAGCATTACATGTACCATTATCTCACCTTTAAATATTGAACTACTTGCCTTCTAAAATGAGAAGTCATTATATGGGCTGCTTGTTCCATATCTGTAGCAGTAGTAAATCCTGAACCAAAAATCGTTTCCATATATCCGTCCGACGCACCGCCAGTATAAATGCTTAAAAGTGTGATTCCTGATTTCTTACAATCTCTTACAGCTTTCCTAGCCAAAGAGGTTAACCAATCTCGGTTAACTTCTCTATATTGTGTAGACATTTGTGGAGAACCATCAGTCACAACTATTAACAATTTTTTGGCCGCCTTTTTATTGTTTAAAATATGTTGAGCGTATTGAATGGCCAGATGGGTTGGCGTATATGGATAACCACGTACTCCAGTCAATCGTCCTATATCTTCTAGCCTATTAATATCGACTACGGCAAGCGCATAAAATCTCTCTGGAGCTGAAAAACCTATTACAGATAACTCTATATTGTCTATCTTCTTGAGACTATAGAATAAGGTTGCCGAAATATTCCTTGCAATATCTAATGGTACTCCAGACATAGAACCACTACAATCTACCAAAATGGTAACAGCTAGACCATTATCAATTTTCTCATCTTCAAAAATATTTCCCTGCTTCCTCACCTTGAACTGAATATACTCGTCTAAATCAATTTGAGTTCCATCTTCATCAATATCTTCAGCATATTTTCCTTTTATAGTTCTAAAAAGCCTATTTAATTGATGTGCTAATCCATAATCTACCTGAACATCTGATACTGGTCTGTCTATCCACATAACTCTTCCTTCTACAGTAGGAATTACATTAGGATCAATATGTTTCTGAGACTGGACTTCATCCAATCTTCTCTTTAGTTTTTCTAAAACTTCTTCTTCCTCCTTTTGTGATTCCTCTAAAGCCTTCTCAAATTCTTCGTCATTTTCGGTAACATCTATATCTAATTCCAATGGTTCCGCTTCCTTAAAATCATCATGATCTCCATCAAATTGATCTGCATTTGCTAAAGATTGATCTAATCTTACTTGGTTTTTAGTATAGTTCGAATCTCGATCTTCTTCGTTTCCCTTTCCAGAATCTTTATCTCGTCCTTGTTCGCCAGTTTTACCATCTTTTTGCTCACCTGTTTCTGAACCAGATAAATTTAACATTTCTGTTTCTGGAGGAATAACCTGCGATAAAAACCAAGGTTTAACTAAGGATTCAAAATATTTTTTAGTTAAAAGTACTCCCGCACTTCTTCCTTTAAACTCAACCTTCTTAATGTATTCAATCGCTTCTGGCCATTTACTATCCTTTACTAGATCACCTCTATCAAATCTAGCAGCAAAAATGGCATCTATTGGATTATCAATATTATTCACATTAGACTTACCAACGAGTTTCCTAAATTCTACTCTTCTTTTAGCAAATCCTGGATGTAATTTACCATAATTTGAATCAACCCGTGTATCTTCAATAATATTGTAAATGGACTTTATAATTCGTTTTCCTCGCTCTCGATATTTTTCTGGGAGATCCTTTGCCAAGGCCTTACAGACTTCTGCTATAAATTTAACTGGAGTATCATCTATATAATGGCTAATTTCATGTTCAAAAGTTGAATAAGGCTTACAGAATTTAGAATTTTCATCGATAGTAATTTCGTAGCACGGATTAGGTCCTCGCTTAAAAAAAATATGGGAACCTCCGCCGGAACTAAATCTTAAATAGATTTTTTCTTTTCCGCGGAGGTTTTCAAAAATACTTTTGGTCTTGTAAAAGACATCCTTTTGGGCTAAAACTAGTCGTGGCATTTAGACCTTACTCCCAAGGTCTACTGCAAATGTACTGGAGATTCTAGCTTTAACTGCTTCCACATGCTTATCTACCTCATACAGACCCAAGACTGCAACCGTAAGAGCTTTTTCAAGGGCTTCCGGTTCCGTCATTCCTGAAGTTTGGAATTCTTTATAAATCCGCAAGAACTTAACTTCATCTCTTGGACTCAGTGCATATTCCAATGTATTGTCTGCAACTGCAGCTCTTAACTCTTTAGACAACATCAATAGATGGTCTACGTTTTCTTTTGGAACATCTGCTGTTGCTATAATTTTCTTTTCTTGTACTGTATTTGGATAATCCCATCTCCAAACGGTAAATCTACTAAGTAGATCCTCATTTAATTCATGTACTCCTCCATAGTATGAAGGATTCTGAGTTGCACAAATTAGAAGTTTTGCACCTTCTGCTAATTTGTAGATCTTTCCAATTTCTGGAATATGTATATGACGTCTCCAATCAAGTAATTGATTTAGGATCTTCTGTATTTGAGGAGTTAACGCATTCAGTTCCTCTAGTACAAGTATCGCCGTTCCACATTGATTTGCTACTTCAATTGCTCTTGGTAAGAATCCCAAATCAAAAACAACTTGTTCTCCTTGTAGTCTAAAACGACCTATCAAATCCGTTCTCTTAGTATTTTCCGAACAGTCCGTCTGTAGGATTGGAATTTTTTTCTTTTTTGCGTAACTTGCTATGGCTAAGGTTTTTCCAATTCCTTTTGGTCCTGAAACCAAAATTGGAATTTCCGCATTTAGATGTGACTCAAATACAATCTCTTCTGCGTTAAAAGGAAAATATTCTGGACAATCATCCAACATATATTCCCGATAGTCAATAGGAGTAATAGGAACTCCATTCACTATTTCTAAAGGTTCCAATCTTTTCTCAGTAGGAATTACACTTGTCTGAGTAGATTCAAGTCCACCATTTGTAAAAAAGTCAACAAGTATTTTTTTCCTAAATTCTTGTCCGTCCTTTGTAAAAGGTTTGCCACCTTTACCTTTCTCCAAGTATACTTGGATTTGTTCTCGTACCTGTTTTGATAGATTTTTATTCTGCGATTTTTGGTTTTGTGAATTCATTATTTGTTAATTCTGTGTATGTAATATAAAGTTTTATGTATATTGCTTATAAAATATTTCTTCTCGTTTCACAGAAACATAAGTTAAAATAACAAAAAAAGTATATTTTTTTATGTATATGAAACCAGTCGGTTTAGACGAAGAATCCTATGGGATCTTAAAAAAGGTAAGGAATACCCTAAAGAAAAAGGGAATTAATGGCGTAACATTTAGCGATGCTGTTAAAAAACTTGCTGAAAATCATTCATTGGTAAAATAAATACCATACCAAAACCCAAATCAATTACACAAAGATAAAAAGTATTATCTTCAATTATCTGTTTAAGTTGGTCCACATCATTGCTGTATCAATGGACATTGCTTTATCTCCATACTGTATTGCTTTAGCTTCATGCTTTTTATCAAATAATCTCGAACCTCTAGTGCCTTTCTTTTTAATAATAATTATTCTTTCAGTTTCTAACAATGTATGCAACACATTTTTTAGTTGAGATTTTGGCCACATTAATTTCTTATATACCTCGCTCCATGGAATGCCATCTTCTTTTGCTTTTTTGATATGACTGAACATAATATCTGCTTGAGGTGCCAATGTTGTAATAGGTATTGTGGTTGTCATGCTGCTCCATTGGCCTAACATCATCTGGAAATGCTTATGATGATTTCCTACTTTATTAATTCCCCAAACCATACTTTCTTCACTGATCGGAAATTCTGAAGCTGGAAATTGAGGAAGAGTTTCTATCAATTTACTAAGCTCATAAAGTCCGGCCAACTTTAAAGCAAACTCTGGTAAACGTGTAAGATAGGAATAATGAATATCTAAGAAATCATTGGCATATATCCTAAAAGCTTTATCAAAACATTTCTTCCTAAATTCAACCCACATTGCTGCAGCTTCAGGATTTGGCATTAATACTTGAATAGGATTTTCTGCCACATGCGTTAACATTTCTGCAAATTCATGCATCTTATCTTCCATCTCCATAGATCTCTTAATGTTAAGAAAAACGTCTTCTACGGACAGAATATTAGAACGCGTAGTTTCATGAATTATATACATGAACCTGTTACCTGTTCCCTGCAAGAAAAATTCAGGTTTCATTATTCTATACAAATATGGAGTCGTAGCTCCTAAGAATGTGATATAGGTATCTTGGGCTTCTTCCAGTTTTGCTTTCCTTGTATATCTTTTTTGCGCGATTCCATCATAAAGTTCAGAAAGAAATTCTATCATATCTGCCAGATATTCCTTGTTTGCGTCTTTAAACAGACTGCTTGCTTCATCCCTAATAATACATCCCCAAGGATGATCTTTGCTTAGCCATTCAATAAATCCTTCCACACTGAATCTATTTGGCATGATTACTGGATAGTTTATCTTTTGTGTTATTTCTGCCAATATTGGAAAGACCATAGAAGTTAAAGGAGTAGTTTTTGCCGCTAATCCACTCGGCCCAATCATCATAAACCAAGTATTTAAATGAAGACGACCTAAACTGGTTCTAATATATTTGTCCCTTGTTACCATTGTAGAAATCATAGTGGTAGCAATGCTCTCGGCCCAGAGTTCTGAAGTCGGAATATTTTCTAAGATAAAATCTTTAAAGTCCTCAATAAAGTGCAAATCACAATCCTCGTAGTTTTTGTAATTGTATTAGACCGTTAAAAAATTTTTGTTATTTTTCCAAATGCACAATCCAACCACACTCATTGACATTCTATCTCTTGCCATAGTATTTTCTAGTGATAAGGTTATTTATTCTTGTTTTTTCTCAGTATGATCGAATAATAAACTCAGTACAGATAGTGTACTGAGTATGAAAACAATACTTTTTATTTTTTAAAAAAATAGAGTAATTATGAATCATAACGAAACGACATTCTATCAGAATACCATTGGAATGGGATTTCAAACCTTCCATAGTGGCCTTCCAGATTTCCTACTTATTGTAGGAAATAAAATTTTATATGTTGAAATTAAAAGTTCAGAAAATACCCAAATTCCTTATAGACAATATATCGCTCTCAAAGCTCTGCATGATGCTGGAATAATAGTAGGAATCTGTTTCGATGGTGATATTAACTCAATATTCCGTTTCAATCCTAAATTTAAAAGGAATCTCCAACTTTATCTTATAGAAAAAAATTTACCAAAAATAAGTTTAGGCCAGATTATGGGACTTTACCACAAAGAAAAAGAATTAGCCCTTCCAATAAAAGAACAGAGTTTTGAAAGAAAACTAGAAACCTTAGCTGATAAAAAAGGTAAGAAACCTGAAGAACTAACTGCAGAAGAAATCTTCCCAGTAAAGCAGGACCTATCGTAGAGAATGTTTGGTATTCAGTATAGTATTATATCTATACTTTTACTAATAGATCTACGATACCCATAGAATAGCAACGATACCCACTATGTTATATATAGTAGTCGTTGATATCGTAGATCTAGAACCTGTAGTTTTACGACAAATGTCGACCTATCGTAGAGAACGTAGAGGAATACCAGCTTGGGATCTACGATAGTATACTACCTTCAACATTCTCTATTTGCTTCTATTTTTGCATTCTATAAGGTTGACAACTAGATAGTAACTACTAAAGAAGGAAATACAAATACCAGAACATTTCAAACAAAATACTAAATAACTTACATAGAATAAGCTATTCGTAGATGAGGTGGAGCAAAAAGTCTACGGATTCATCAGAAAATTTCATAATTGACTCCACCAATAAAGTTGTTTAATGATTCAAATCTTTATTAAATGATGGTTCAATAACCAAGGAAATACGTTAAATACCTAGATGAGAAAATAATTTTAGTCTATACATTTTCTAGATGGTCCTGGAATGTTGTAGACTGCGTAACAAGCGCAACTCCAATCCTGGTTGGTGGCATGACTTTTATGTCACTAACCACTTTTATTTAAAAAAGTGATATGTTCAGAAAGTTTATGGTTAGGCAAACGTCAGTACGAAGACACGCATAAAAAAACTTCAGAACATACCACAAAAATACTTTCTGCTACAAGTAATTAGGTTTTTTGTACTGAAATACCATATTGAGTAGACAGCCATTCGATCCAGATATTCCATGTTAGTGAGCCAAACCCAATTTGATTATTTTTCTTTTTACCTAATTGTTCCATCATATCCATTATTTCTCCTAGTGTTAAATCATCACCAACTAACTTTCTTTTAGATTCTGCCATTAGAGCGATCAGACCTGAAGAATGTGGAGTGGCCATTGACGTGCCAGAGATAGCTCCATAACGTTGAATTAACTTATCAGTTAAATCTAAAACTCCAACTAAGGGTGCATCTATATTGACTCCTGGTGCTACAATATCTGGTTTTATTCTCCCGTCTTTGGTAGGGCCTCGACCACTAAAATTTGGTACTTTTCCATCAAAGGTACTAAATGCTCCAACAGTTAAAACATTTGGTAACCAACCAGGAGTTGAAACAGATCCAGGTTCTGGCCCCGAATTTCCAGAAGCGATAACTGGAATAAGTCCTTGTTCTTCAGCTTTGATCATGGCTTCGAAATAGACATCCTCTTCAGGTTTTTGCATTTCCTCGGGAACATCTCCACCTAAACTCATTGATAAAACTTTAGATCCATTCTCTAAGGCTATTTCAATGCCACCTAAAATACTTCCATCAGTTCCTATACCAATTCCAAATCCCAATGACTTAACTGAAGTAAGTTCAACTTCTGGGGCCATTCCTTCAGTAGGTATTCTTTCACCTACCAGTCTTGAAGTGACATCGTCTATAGTTAATTTCCCTCCTACACAGGCAGTTGTCCACGTTCCGTGACCGTTTTCATCTCTCAGTTGAGGTAGAGTTCTTTTAAATTCCACTCTGTCGAGTAAGGCTTCATGTGTTCTGGAAGCTCCAGTATCTACAATCGTTACCCTAATCCCCCTCCCTAGGAATCCCGCATTGTTCGCTATGTCGGCTCCTATAACTTTTTTACTAAAAAATGTAGAAGTAATTATTTTTCCTTTAAAATTAAAGGTTCCTGGAGGCGATTCACTGAAAGCAAATTTTTCTTCATCGGGGAAGATCTTTTCAACATCGGGATCTTCAGCTAAGTCAAAAATATCTTCTCTGCCAATGAAGGCAGAGATCATATTTAGCTTAATAAAGGACTGACCTAATGTTTCTGGAACAGGTACTTTTTCTCGAAATCTGGGCAAAATTCTATCCTCTTGAATAAATTTAGAAAGATCTAAATTTTTTACAGTTTCTATTAGTGGTCCAAGTCTACCTGGTTTTGCTAATATGATGACTGGAGTCGCAACTCTTGATTGCGCTCTTATTTCAGCAAGCCTAGTCAGTGAACTATTGATCACAATTTATAATAAGTAGTACCACTTAAAAAAACTTATAAAGGTAATACCAAGATGTCAAGTAATTTAGACGAAAATGTAAGTGAATCAGAACAACATCAACAAGTTGAGTCAAGTGAAGAAGAAGCCCAGGCTTTAACCTTCACATGTCCTAAATGTGAAAAGCCACAAGATTATTTTATTTTACCGAGTGATTCACCACGTACGCCAACTGTAATTTGTCCTGAATGTAGAGGACAGATTGGTACAACTAAAATTCCTAAAGAGTTTCATCGACTAGAAATGAAAAAACCTAAGAAGATAACATCAACCGAAACTAAAACAGATTCAGAAGGAATTTTACCAGAGACTTCTACTACGGCTGAAACTCAGTCAGAATCAGAATCAGAATCAGTAAATTTGTATGATGTAATTAGAGAGCCTTGGCAAGTTTTACAGGACGCTCTTAAAAATGCTCAACTAAGACCTAATGCTAAAGAATTTTTAATTAACAAGTGTAAAACCAGAATACTTCAACCACACGAATTAGCTGAGAAATTGCAAAGTTTCAATAAGGATGTCTGGACCTTGCAAGGTATTCCTACGAGTGAATTTATTGATGATATAGTGGTAGATTATGACGCCGGATTAAAGCAAGAAGATGCAAAAGCAAAAGAAAAAGGTTCTCGCTATGTTTCAGGTTACGCTGACTATAGTAAACGGGATCCAGGTTCTAGATATGAAAGTCCAACTTCAAGGAAATATACTGAATCTCTGTCCAAATTAGGATCAGGAGGATATCCTAAATATGTACCTCGTTATGGAGAAACAGGATAATCATTAACTATTGAAGATGTAGATAGAATGTGGGCAGAGAAGGAAAGAGAAAAAGAAGAAAGAGAAAAGTGGGATAAATCTCTTGAAATTATGAAGAAATTAGAAACTGAAACAGACGAGAAAATTGATAACGCGATAGAGGATGTTAGACAGGATATGGATGAAAAACATAAAGAAGTTTTAGAGGCTATTAAAGGAGACAAAGGCACAGAAGGAAAGGAATCCGTAGCGGAACTTAAAGCACTCATAGAGAAGCAGACTGTTAATTTTGAGAACAAATTAGATATGCAGAAAAAGGATCAGGTTTTAGATGAGTTGAAAAAATCTCAGAAGGAGTTGATAGATAGAATAGACGACATGGTCAAGAATCCAAGTAGGCCAACATCAGACAAATATAATGATGACTTCTACAGATTTGTGGCTGATGGAATGGATAAGATAGCAGTGGTCGCTGGGCAGAAGTCAGTAGCAAAAGATGTTGGTTTAATGCTAGTTGCACTTGGTGATCCTAAATTACGTGAAGGTCTAAGGAAGGCCATGCCACAGATCTTGGCAAGTTCTAGCGGAGGTTCATTAGGTAGTAAAGCAAAAGAACCTCCGAAGGATTTAAGAGAAACTCAAGAGGCTAAAATGGAATCTTCAACATTGGAGCAATTAGATCCAAAATATATGGAGTAGAAAAAAATGAAAGCAATAACTATTTCTATTAAACTATGTGAGCAATGTGGAAAGGAAGAAATACCTGTTGTTAGGAAATTTTGTGGGGTAAAATGTAGAGACGATTGGAGCGCACTAAGAGCTAAAAATAAAACATTTATCGGTAAAAAAGGAAGGAGTGGAAGATATGTTAGAACTCAAAAATACAAAGATAGTATATCTGCATTCTGGAAGAAGAAATTTAAAGAAGGATTCGTCAATCCTCGTAAAGGAGTTAAACTTTCTCAGGAGACCAAAGATCGAGTTAGAAAAGCGATCAAGAAATTATATGTTGAAGATCCTGACTACAGAAAAAGGGTCAGTATTGCTACAAAGAAAGGAATGACTGAAGAAGTTAAAAAACAGTTAAGTATTATGAAGAAAGAACTTTACAAAACTTCTAGAGGTTTAAAGATTCTGAGAAAGTGGTCTAAAAGCAATGGTTTAAGGCCTACCATACCAGAGAAGAAGATGCAAGAGATTTTAGATCAGACTTGTCCAGGAATTTATATTTATTCAGGAGCTTATGTAAGGAAGATGGTAGATGGTTTGATTCCAGATTTTATTAGTGAAACTAAGAAAAAAATTATAGAAGTTTATGGTAATTATTGGCATAGAGGCGAAGATACTAGTATTAGAATAAACAGATACAGAAGATTTGGTTACCAAACTCTAATAGTTTGGGAGGAAGATCTTAAAGACATCGAAAAAGTAATACAGGAGGTGAAGGCATTCACAAGCCAGTGATATGAAAGTAGTCGCTGTCATCTCTCTAAACGGCTGATAAAGTCGGGAGCTAAGGTGGCACGGGAAAAACTTTATGCGCTATAAACATCGCGCATTATCTGAAAAAAAAGTATAAAGCAACAGTTGGTCTTATAGATGCGGATTTAGATTCTAGTAATTTTGCTGATATGGTAAATTTAAAAGATAAGGTTAAGATCACAGAAGACAAAAAGTTTTCTCTTCCTCAATGGGATGGAATTAAGGTCTTTAGTATGTCTCTAATGATAGACAAAAAACAGAGTATCAGTATGACAGCTGACAGATATGTGCAGATGCTAAATGATGTAATCGAACAAACGCAGTGGGACGTAGATTATATGATCTTAGATATGCCAGCAGGAAATAGTGATGTATACAAAGCATACTTAGCTTTCTTTGATCGTCAGATAATTGGTGACATAGTTATTATTCAGCCTGCAGCTATTTCAGACGCTTACAGAATAATAGATACTCATAAAAGATTTGAAGTGCCTATTTTGGGACTAATAGAAAATATGTCAGGATTTCAATGTGTTGAATGTAAGAAGAAAGAAGATCTATTTGGTCCAACAATCGTGGATAAACTTGCTAAGGAATTTAAGTTGGAATCACTAGGAAAAATTCCACTAACTGGAGAAATTACTGCAGGAGTAAAAAGAGGAAATCCAGTTCTTTCTCCAAAATTAAACAAACCAATTCTGGTAGCATGTGAAAGAATTGTCAAAGCTCCAATACGAACTACTAGTTTCTTGGAAAGGTTAAAAGATAGAGTTGGTACTATTTCTAGAAATTTGGTAGAAAAAGTAATGCTGGAATTTATAGTTTCTGCTAATGAGCATTTAAATTTAGGACATATTCAGTCCGAGACCGGTTTTACTGAATCTAGACCGTTTGATTTAGTCATAATTAATCAACAGGAACAGGAGGTGATAAAACGTATTCCGCTAAGATTTGTTGATGGAATGATGAAAGTTGCAAAGACTGAAAGGACTCCAGATTTTGAGCTACATACTAGTTTCCAAACTTTAGCTAGAATATTTATGGGAAAAATGAAAGTAGGAAATGGAAAGATTGATTATGATCCTCTAGGAGCTTGGCTTAATGGTGATATTACAGTTTACGGTATGGCTCATTCTCCTTGGGCTTTTAGTGTTTTACAGGAGATCTTTGGTAATGAAAAAGTAATACACGAGGTCAGAAGCAAATTTGGAAACTTGCTCGAGAGATTTATTTGATGAGGTAGTTTTATTTGGGTAGGAAAGAAAGGAGAGCAAAGAGAAAAAAGGAAAAATTAGGAACAACGAAAAAAG
This sequence comes from uncultured archaeon, assembly GCA_964586885.1. GTDB lineage: Archaea > Aenigmatarchaeota > Aenigmatarchaeia > CG10238-14 > SCSR01 > DATDXT01. The sequence goes on from CAZPID010000001.1 coordinate 57,049, forward strand.
TAGAGAAGATAGTTCGGCTTAAGCAGATATTAGGAGACGAAGATATTGAATTTGATAAGATGTCTATGGAGGATATTGAAAAACTTCTACAATTAATTCTTAAACCAATATGGATTCGCAATCTTCCAGAAGAAAATAAGAAGGAACTATTGGTAGAATTTGGAAAGAGTTTTGCTGAGAAAGCATTTAGTAATTGGGAAGGACCTATTTTAAAGATGATAAGAGCGACTATGGAGGGCAAGGGCGGTTTAGCGAGCAAGCTTTTATCATAGTATTTTTAGAAAATAATTAAGTTTTAATACCGAGTGACGGAAGTTAAATTATGCCACACGGTATTATGGGAATACTTAATACGAGGATGCAAGGAATTCAAAATCAGGTTAGAAATTTACAGACTATAGCAACTACTCCAAAAGGAATTTTTGAAAGTGCAGATATGATCGTCAAAGATTTCAGGAGTGCAAACAAAGCTACCATTAGGTCTACTGGTATAGGGAAGATGTTGCATGTCAGCTGAAGCTCCAGGAACTCAAGTATTAGATCGTCTCAGAAAAATAATTGATAGACTTAGAGGTGGCGGAGATGGTGGATTACCAGGTGGGTTACCAGGTTTAGGAAACATAAAAATATTACAAGACCGACCAAAAATTTTTCAGGACGGAAAAATAAAAATTCTAGAAGGTGGCATGTTAAAAGGACTTCGAGGAAAGTCTCCAATGAAAGGAGCTGGACTTATTGGTAATCTACAAACTGGGAAAATTATGGCCAGTGTGCAGTCTAAAATTGCTAGTAGTCAAATTAGAGTTAAAGAAGTGAGAGATAGAATAGCACCTTTAGCTAAAGATCAAGGTTCTGTCATTAAAATTGGCGGTGGAAAGAAAGGTTTAGACCTTCCGACAGAAGAAGGTACGATCACTGATACAGATACTCCACTGGCTATTGGCGATTAGGTAAAAACGACTCCTTCTGGTATTAATTTCATTTCAACTAGACCACGTCTAAAAATTTCACTATAGACATATTCAATCCTGAGATTTTTTTCGTTGGCATATTTTTTGGCAATATCTACTAGTTCGGTTGGTAACCAGATCTGTTTTTTAAGTTGTTTTTTCTTTAGTCCTAATTTAACTAATATCCAATCAGAAAGATTGGTATTTACAATTTCTAAATGTAGTTTGTTGCCATTTTTTTCTGCATATACGTCAATCCTTCCTTCTTCCGTCTGATATTCAGTTTGTACCTTATAACCTTTTTTCTTTAAGGCCTTCGCTACTTCAAGTTTGATGAATTTATGTAATTCACTTTCAGTCATATACCATCATACAGGTTATCGGAGGAGCCTGGAACACTACCATTAATTAACTAATCGAGAACTTATACTTTAAGGCAGATAAAAATGGTAGATGAAAGTCAAATAAATGTCATAAGCAAAATAGACGCAATCTCAATACTGAACAGCAAGATTGGCATTGGCGATATTACAGAAATGAATGTCGTTGAAAATGCTATCAGACTAGCTCGAACGAAAATGATCGGGGATCGTATGGTTGAATTTTCAGGCATAACGAGGAATAAAGACTTCTTAATCAAGGCAGTTGCAGAATTCAAAAAGAATGTTGCATCCAACAGGCCAATTAGTTTAGCAAGCAAAACTAGCGTTAATTCTATTGGCATAGAATCTTTAGACAGACCGCAAATCTTTGGTCTCACAACCTTTAGACAAACTGGACTTACTGCTAATACTGTGATCAACGTTATTCCAACAGGCGCAGGTACCTTTGATTTAACTATAGATGAGGAAAGGATTATTATCACTGACCTTGTTGAAATTGATCCAGCAGCTGGAGTAGAAGCAATTACACTGATTGACGACGGAGACAGTAACAGACAGCCAGAGAGTCTGGGATTAGATTTCCGTATGGATGGTGCAATAAGAGTCAAAGAACTAGATCAGCCACGTATCATTGACAGCAGTTTGAACCTCGATGCTAGACTTGTAGAAGGTACCACATTGGAAATAATTCCAGTAGGAATACACATGTTCATTGGTACTTCTCAGGATGCACTATAGGTGATCAAAGATGGGATTCAAAGTAGCAAGTGATTCAGCATTGGGGCCGACTTCGTATGCAACAGCGACAAAACCGACAATAACGGTTGAAGGAGTTAGTGCTATTAACTCTTTAGATGACGTACTAGGAGTTTGGTTGACTGGAGGATTTACAGCCGTAGCAACTGCAGTTTCTGGCAATGCTGTAACTATTGAGATTAGACGAACAGGCGCAATAAATGTAGCTGAGGAAGAAGTTCCTGATACAACCAATATTTCTGCAGAGACAATTCATGTTTCAGTAAGAGGGTATTAGGATGTCTAGCAAAAGTTCAAAAAAGTCGGAAGGAACTAAAGAATCAAAAGAGCCTACTATTTACTTTGTTCCAGTTTTAGATGGAAACTTGGTAGTAGATTCTAAAGTTCTTAATAAGGAATTAGAAACCAACTTTTCAGCTTATGTCTGTCATCATTCCGGACATGAAATACACGCAACCAAAAAGATAGAATGCTTAGAGACAAAAAAAGCCAAAGATAATGGGGTTCAAATAAGGACTTAAACTCCAAAATCCTTTTTCTTTTTTTTAAGTAAACGTTTTTTTAGTTCCAACACAAAATTTAATTATGCCAACTTTAAATTCTAACCTGAAGTCTATTTACGAAAAATTAATTCCAGACGGAGATGTGCTAGTCTTATTGTTTCCAACAGCAGAACAAATTAAAGGACAGGGAGCAAAGATTCTAGCGGAATTTTTCAGAATAGCTAGAAGCAATCCAATTTTTGTAAGAGCAGCAGATCCTACGTCTTTGGGCAATAATGCAACTAGAGGACCAGACATATTAAGAACAACTGGTATTCAGGGAACAGGAGATGAAGTGCATGAGATTAGAGCTGAAAAACCTTTTACGATTTATCATACAGCGATTCGATCTAATCAAAATAATGCCAACTTTAAATTAGGAATTCAAAATCCAGCCGCTCACATCTTAACAGGGATTCAACATGACTCTCAACCAAATGAGGATCTGTCGGATACCTTTGGTTGGTATCCAGATACACTAGCACAGATTGAAAACGTTCCTACTGAACTTACTGAGCAGATCTATATCCACGATATTACTGCACATTTTGCTGTTAGAAATGAAACTGGTGGAGCAATCGCAACTCATGAAATAGAGGTACATGGCAAGGCTTATGATTTGGTGCAGATAATAGATAAGGTATTAATTGACCAAATTCTCAGGGGAGAAACTATTGGACCTAAGGTTCATTATAAAACGTTTGGCGCATTATTGCCATTTCAATTTAAAGTTCCACAAGAGTGGGAACCACCAATTCCAATATCTCCAGAACAATTTAACAAACTTGCTCGAGCTCCATTCGCTCCTCTTGGAACTAGAGTTTAATGGTAGACGAAGAAGATAAATATGGTCAGTTTGATTTTATGTCAAGACATATTTTGCCAGGTATTCCAGAATTAGGAGATCTGGGAAAATTAAAATTGATAAAAAAATTTAGGCAGAATGGAATCTTTCCAGACATTCCTGGATTAGATGATATTACTGAGATTGGTAAAGGAGAATTAATAAGCAAATTTCTAAAAAGACAGAGACTACCAAAAACGGTAGAAGAAGCAAATAAAACTACCTTCGTCTTAAAAGGTTTTTTGTATGGTTCTAATGTAATCAAAGTTTTTGCTAAAAGTAATTTAGGGAATAATCTTATCAAAACTATACCAATCATGGTAAAAGGGAGACCTACTCCAATCGTTTCACAGTTGAGAAGAGTTAAGGTAAATGGTTAGTCTTCCTAAAAGTATTGAAGACAAAATTGGCACAATAATAGTAGATACGACTGAAGAAAAATTTACGAAGGATCAGACTTTCTATGTTGATAAGACGAAGTTTGGATTAGTACCATGTAAAGATTGTAATTACTTTCTGGAGAATGAAGAAGATCCTAGTAAATCTAAATGTGAAAAAGTTTCAGAGTCAGGTGGAAGTAATTATATTATGGCAGGAGGAACTTGTACAATTTGGAATGGTACAACCGCTAGAATAAAAATAATTGCAAAGATCCATGGAAGAGGAGAGAAGAAAGGAATATTGCCAGGAAAAATTAGAGAGAAAATTTTATCACAAGCACGTGAAATTCTTTATCCTACCATGTAAAAGAGTTTTTTTATCGCTAAAAACAATATAGACTATGCCACATATTTTGTCTTCGTCCGCTTTAGATTTATTATATAAATTGGAAGTGGATGGGAGAGCTATACCAATAATTGATAATTTTGATACTGAGATTCCCGCTGGTGCTTCACGAACCATAACATTTGATAGGAAAACCTTAGGAAAAGATCACGCAATACCAGATAATGCTGTCTTCTTTATGGTTCTACAGGAAATAATTAACGATCCTCTTTTAGCAACCATTGAATCAACTTTTGAGTTTCTTCCTCCTGTACCACGTTTGAAAATTACTAGAACATCAAGAGGACAAACGACTACTCTTCCTACTGTTTTCCTTCCTCAAACCAAAGCCACTCTTATTTTAACTGCTCCTGCCGGGATTAGTGTGGGGGTTACAGTAACGACAATTATAGATGTAATTGCTCAAGAAGATGTACAACTTTTTGTTTTGTTAGGCCAGAGACTTTTACAACAGTTAGAAGAGATTAGAGCAACTGGACTAACTCCAACAGTCGTTGAACCCCGAGAAAGTATTGTAGGTTCAGAATTGTTGTCGGTGAAGGAGACTTGATTATATGTCATTAGTTGCGTTTACCAGTATAGGAATAGGTCCAAGAGAAATGCAAAGGAGATTACAAGATATGACCTTACCAGTCCAGATTTCGACGGCAGTTGCTTTAGGGGCGAGTGCAAGTTTTACCAGTGCTTTTTTTACTGCAATTGATGCTACTTCTATTATAGGATTAATTATTGGAGATCAGACTGGAACCTTTGTGATTCAGTGGTCTAGTGATGGAGTAGCCGTAGAAGGAGAAGATGGTCCCTTTACTCATAATGCCAACGATTTAACTGCTTTTGAAAGGCCACAGTTTGCTGAATTTTATAGAGTTGTTTATACCAACGGAACTACGCCACAGACTTCCTTTAAGTTGACAGCGTCTAAAAGGAAGCACTAATGGCACAAACAGTTACCAAATTTAGATGTCCTACTTGTAACAAAGTCTTCGATGAAAAGCCAGAATATTGTGATCAATGTGGAACAGTTACCATATTGGAACAAGTCTTTAGAACATATAACTGTAAAAAATGTGGTAATAAATTTGAAAGTTCGATGTATCATGATTCATGTCCAAAATGTGGAGCCACTTTATTTGATGATGAATGTACCATTTGTGGTAGGAAAATTATTCCAGGAAAAGAAAGTTATATTACTGACGGAAAAGGAAAGGCTATGCATCAGATATGCGTTGAGAAGAAATAATATTATTACTTAAAATTTTTTAATAATTATTGATGGATTTTCAAAAAAAGGACTTAGATTTAAAAGGACAAATTTTAGATATTTTTCAACAATATAAAGAAAAGCTTAAAAAGTCATAGCATTAGAAAAAAGTATTAAGACTTGACAAAACAAGTTAAAGTATGCCGTCAATCACCAAAGCAACCAATGTGACCGTTAGTGCTAATATATCTCTTGCAGCATCTGATACCAGGATTCGTCCTATGGACGATGGTAGTGTGGTTGTTACGGTAGATTTAGGAACCGTAAGAGCTGCTTTAACTTCTATTGTTCCGGGAGGTTTTACGAATATTAGAGAGGTTGGAATTTTAGATGAATCAACTCTTGCAGTCTTTTCAATGAGGATAGTTATGCCTCAAGAAGATGCAGATGTCGATGATACTCTAGTTCAGCCAGGAGATACTTTTAGTGGTCTGATAAATGATATTCAAATTTCTAATGCATCTCTGCCGGGAGAAAGTGTAACATTGATATTATTTAGGAGATCATAAATTTGGTTGAAGAGAAATGTGTGGTCTGTAAGAAAAAGGTTAAGGAAGATGATCAGAAAACCGTTTTGGTTACAGATAAGCCACATTGGATTCACTTAGTTTGTAGAAATACTTGGTTCAAGAAAAAGCATAGGTCTCGGAAATAGAGCAGTGATTGGAGATAAATACCTTTAAATCTCGAATATATGTTTGAAAATTATGCTAAATACTAAATCGCCAAAAAGAACTTCCTATATGCTTTCAGCAACATTAATACTGATTTCGGTATTTACTGTTTCAGCCATAGGATTAGTTTATGGACTTGAGGAGACCGAGGAACCAGAAATCGTCTTTTCTGAGTTTCAGTTTGCTATAATTGGTATAGGTGGCTTTGCTGGTTTAGTGACTGCATATAATGGATATGTAAAGAACAAACGCCAACAAGGGGAAAAATTTGTCTTCGATAGAACAAAATTCTTGGATAGACTTTTCATGGCTGTTATTTGGTCCATCCCACTAGCAATAGCAGAATCGGCTAATATAGTAGTGCTAGATCTGTTTGGTGCTTGGTTGATCTTTGGAACAGCACTTGGAATGGCAGAGCTAACAATGGAAGTTCGAGGAAGAAGAGGCTAATAATCTTCCCTTTAATTTTTTTTACGGAAATTCTATATTGAGGTAGAAATTATCTCAAATATAATTTCTCCTTATTGGTTATACAACAATACAATAAATTTTTTTAGTGAGTTTAAGTAGAAAAATAGAGATGTCGTCTAAAATTCATTTCGATCCAAGAGATCCAAGATCGGATATACAGAAACAATTTCGTAAAGATCGAAGGATTAAAGCAAAGACTAGATTATTAAATAGTACTCCTCCTCGCATTAAAGCATTTCCAGGGGCGGATATTTCTATACAGTTATCTCCATCTCAGCCTAGTTTTAAAAAGGACTTTACTGTTTCAGGGACTGTAACAGTTTTTGCATTTCCTATTCCTGGAACAGAAGTTAGTTTACTTATGAATGGTGAAGTTGTTCAAAGGGGTAAAACTGACCTACTTGGTAATTATGATCTTAGAAGTACTATCGGCCAATTTGGAAAGTTTACTTTTCAGACACATGCAGCAGTTACAATTTTAGAAGCAGTAAGTGATATTATAGAAATTGAAATCCTTCCGAAAGTTATCCTTAAATTCGATCCTCGTAGTCCTTCAGTTGGTGATTCGGTCCAAGGTTCGATCAGTATTACTGATGGTACCGGAATTCCTGTTTCTATACCATATGAGATAGATATTATAGATCCTGATAATTTAGAAGCTAAGCAACTTGGAGTAACAGACAGGAATGGGCATGATACTTTTGCTTTTAATGCAATCAAGTCTGGCATTTGGAGATTTATAACAAAAGTAGATTTGGCAGTACAAGAATTTAGGTTAGATGTTGCAGAAGAAGAAAGAGTAACTCCAAAAGTAAGTATTTCATTTAGTCCTTCTAATCCAGTATTTGGTGATAATGTTAGAGCTACTATTGTTATATCCGATCTAGATACAGGAGGTCCGCTGGCTGGAATGAATTATGCTTACGAAGTCTTTGATCCCGACAATAATTTAACCATTAATGGCGTTGGGCAGACAGACGCTTCTGGAACTGACGATTTTACTTTTCAGGTCCCTCGTTCTGGAACATGGAATGTTAGAATTATAGTATTAGGAACAGAATTTGTTAGGAGTTTATTTGTTAGTTCCGCTCCTCCTGTAGACGGACCTCCTCCTCCTCCTCCTCCCCCCCCTCCTTCCCCAGTAGAGCCTCCACCTCCAACTACCGATCCATTAGAGGTAAGTAGTTTTACTGCTCAGCCAATGCAGGGAGAGATTCCATTTAATGTAAAATTTAATATAGCAGTTTTAGGAGGAGTACCTCCTTTTGCTTATGCTATCTCTTATGGCGATGGAAGGAGTGACTTGAAAGAAAATATATCTGCTAGATCGACGGACTTTATACATCCATATGAAAAGCAAGGAATACATAAAGCATCTGCTACTATAATAGACGCTAGTGGTAGTGCTAGATCTACTCAAGAAATATTTATACAGGCAGAAGCAGCAGGTATAGCGGGCCCACCGCAGGATGGAGATGTCAGGATAAAAGTTTTAAGTTTGGTCGGCGGTGCAGGTAGTTTTCAAGCAGATGTTGAATATATTAATACTCGGAAAGATATTGCGATTGATGGTTTTAGATATCTTTCAGTTTTTAGAGATGGAGAAAATATTGGATGGGATAAAAAGGCTATTTTAATTCCTGAAAGTAGTGTCGTAGGTATCACCTACAAAGCACAAAATCTACCTCCAGGCACTTATACTCTCTTTTTTAATCACTCAGATAAGGAACTCGAAGCGTGGGCGGCACAGGTGGAAGTTTCAGTAACAATAGCGGGCCCACCGCCAACTACCGTTCCATTAGGAACACTTAATTTTAGTGGTCAGCCTCCTCTTGAAGGCGAGGCTCCATTATATATTACATTTACTATGGGAGTTGATACAGGTATCTCTCCTTATACTTTTGTTATTAGTTTTGGTGATGGAAAGAGTGACATCAAACATGATGAAGAAGGAGTATTGGTAGGATTTGTACATGTGTATGAAAAACCAGGAATATATAAAGCATCTGCTACTGTAACAGACGGTGGTGGTAGGACTAGTTCTAGTCGAGAAGAAATTATACAGGCAAAGTAGGAGGTATTAAATAAAAAATTATTTAGATTCTAATAATTTTAGTTCTTTAATTATATTCTGTAGAATAATGCCATGGGCCCTCATTTCTTTTGCCAAATTGTCCTGTGATTTAGATACTTTTTCGAAGGATTTTTCTACAGAATCTGCGGCATCATCTAACGCTTCCATAAGATTTTCTTGAGCATTAAATAATCTTTCTGTTTGTTGTCGCATCTGCTTTCTAATTATTGAATCAAGAATTCCTATACCCACAAGCCTTTTTATAACTAGTAAAGTAAAAAGTTTTAAATGGCCTTCATCCCTACTGGGCAGATTATCAAAGGTGGCGTTGATGCAATTGATGTTAGTGTAGAAAAAGATTTTACAATTTACACACTATTAGTGTCTGCTCCACTTGAAAAGATGGCTATCCTTAGGACGAAGTTATGGGGTTTAGCATTTTTTCCTCCAAGAAATTTAGAAATAGTTTCTATAGAAAATATTGTAGATAATCCAATTTTTAAGCAATGGAAAGTTATGGCGAAAACTCCAAGAAAGAGAGGCATTAAGGAAGGCGAAGAACCCGATGAGGAGGAACCAGATGATGAAGAAGAAGAAGAAGATGAAGAAGAAGATAAAGATGAGGAAGAAAAGAAATGAGCATGCCAAAAGAAAGTGATGAAATGAAGCAAGTCAGGACGTTGATCCGTAGAGATCCATTTTTTCTTAATGTATTACTTGAAACAAAACCGTTATTAATTGACTTCCCATTTAGAAAAAATGTGTTAGTAAGAATGCGAGACATTGCAGCAATTGTTAGAGATCCTGGATATCAAAATTTCTCTGCGGCTGGAATTTTAGTAAGTTTACTTGTTAAATCTTTTAGACCTGTAATGGGTTTGCAGGAGGCGACTTAGATGATCGGTGATAATGTAGTCAAGGCTCTTAACCAAGCAAGATCAGGAACAGGAATTCGTGGACAAGTAGTAAAAAGAATTGAACACCTTCCAGGAAATATAGGAATAGGAAGTACTATACAAGACCTGATAAGCAAGGGGCCATTATCACTTCTTACAGGTACAGGATTACTTGGTGGACAAAGAAGTGGCAGGAAACTGTTAAAAAGTTCTACTAAGACAAAAACTAGACGAACTAAAACTGTTAAGTATTCAACCACAAAAAAAAGAAGAAGGAAACAAAAAAAGAAACAAATAGAAACTTCTGGACAAAGGACAAAAACAAGTCGTCATCCAAAACGTCGCTCAGCTCCTAAAAAGAGAAGAAAGTCTACTCGGCGTAAGAGTACTAGAAAACGTCGGAAAAGGTAGTTCAAAATGATTGGGGACAGCTCAATCATTAGAAATATTCAACGAATAGATTCTTTTACTATAATTACGGACCAAGAATTATAATGAATTTTGTAGTTTTCCAAGCCGTTATATCGAGATTAGAACAAATGCAGAAAAATTTACAAAGGAATAGAATGATGGGTCAGAAAGAACCGAGGTTTACAAAGCCTACAGGTATACAGTCATTAATTTTTGACAAGAAGAAATTCACAGTTAAACAGGCAAAGAAGTGGGCTAAAGATCGTAATTTTCAATTTGGCAAAGTTGACGAAAAACCTGATACCATTCGTTTAAGACAGTTTGATCCTAAGAAATGTCAGAAGGGAACATTTAGAACAATCGATATGACTAATGGGGTTAAAGCTGTAATTTGCGTAAAAAAATAAAATGTTCGTTCAGGGATTTTAGGCAAAGAACTTAATTAACCATAATGATATCAATTATTTAAGGATGACCCAAATTCGATCTCATATGGTAGATAAAAAAGTGGATTATTTAGGAACTGGAAATCCTAATTGGAAAGGAGGAAGGCAGAATACGAATTGTATTATTTGTGGCAGGATAGTCTATATTGGTCCTAAATATAAAAATAAGAGGATTCATTGTTCTAGAATATGCTGGGGTATAACTAGAAAGAATGAAATGTTGAATGGACAATTTAAGATTCCCATGTATAAAGTTCATCCTAGAGGGATGCTGGGTAAGTCTCATTCTAAATATACTAGGAAATTGATTTCGAAGAAACTTAAAGGCAGGAGGCCACATAATAAATATCACCTTATTGGTAGGTATGGTAACGATAATCCAGCAACTAGACCAGAGGTAAGAGAAAAGATTAGGATAGCTAGGTTAAAACAAAAAATGCCTACTAAAGATACTAATATTGAAAAAATAATTAAACACAAATTAGAAATTTATCATATCAAATATCAACAGAATTCTCCAATCGAAAATCTGTGTCAACCAGACTTTGTAATAGAAAGTAGAAAAGTAGCAATCTTTGCCGATGGATGTTATTGGCATGGATGTCCAATTCATTGTCCTGATAGGGCAGAAAGGAGGTTGAGAGATCAAAATCTTACTAATTTATTAGTTTCAAAAGGGTGGATGGTCCTACGATTTTGGGAACATGACATTTTAGATAATCTAGAATATATTGAAGATATTCTACAGAGGACCCTAGGAATGGAAAGATATGTCAAAAATTCCTAGATATTATGGTATCAAGAAAAGATATCCTCGACTTCCTGGTGATAAATGGAAGGCATATTTACAAATGATTAGACCTTTTACCGTTTTTGCTGCTGGATTGGCTGGAATATTTTTAGGAATTACCTTTACTTTACTTTCAGGTGGTACTTTTGGTGATGGAAAGGTTATCTTATTAGGATTAACTTTAGGACTTTTACAGGCTGGTGGGCAATGCTTTAATTTAAGTTATCCAAAAGAAATTGAAATTGATAAAATCAATAAGCCTTATCGTCCTACAGTTACAGGTCTAGTTACTACCAAATCAGGATTTATTTTATCATTTATTTTATTTGGTATTGGAAATTCTACTGCTTTTTTGCTAGGATTAGAAGCTGGAATAGTATCATTAGTCATAACATTGTTCGCAATTTTCTATACAGCATCTCCAATTAGAGCCAAGGAAAGATTTATGGTTGGTAATATATATCAAGGAATAGCCAGAGGACTTTTACCACCAATATTCGCGAGTATGATCTTTGGTTTTTATGAATTCGCCATAGTCTACGGCATCGCTATAGCGTTATGGATTACAGGTTTCCAATCAACTAAAGACTTTGATGATATAGAAGGAGATAGACAGTTCGGAATTAAAACTTTACCAGTTGTTTTAGGAAGACGAGGTACTATATCAGCGATGATGGTAATGCTAATAGCGTCTTCCGTGCCTCTTTATTTAGGTTTTGCATTAGGAATTATTCCAAACGAGCCAATATGGTTCTTAATATTTGCTCCATTGATCATATCAATTAAGATTCTGACGACTTTAAAGAAGGATGTGAAGATGGTACGTATGGAAAATTCTCTCAGTTGGGTCTATTTTTATTTGACATTAATGTTCTGGTTTATGATTCCAATGGCAATAGTAGGAATAAAATATGTCAATTCAGTCTTATGAAAATACTAGATCGGCGGGACTAGCAATTATTTTCCTATTTGGTCCAATTGTAGGAAGTTTTGGCATGTTATTAAGAATGGATGAACTTTATCAATTCGGAATTTTGATAACCGTGGCAATTAGCATTGTGTTAGGAATTATAATGTTGCTTTCTATTCAAACTAAGCCTCTGCAAAAGTTTAAGTAATTATTTAACAAATTTAGAATATGCTTAGAAGGAGAATTTTTAGAGATGAAACTTTAGAACAGAAATCTCAAGTCGTTTCTGCTGATTATGGATTTGATATATTTGCCGAAAATTTTAGGAAAGGTCTATCTAAGATCTGTGGATTTTCGGAAGAAAATATTAAATTAAATAATTTAAAAAATTTCCTAAAAACTATAATGTATCAGTCTACATCAGATAGTATGAGGAATATATCTCTTCAAATTCCGAGTCCATCTCAACAAGAACTTTTAGGTAAACAATTTGGCAGGATCCTCAAAGATGTTATTAAAAAGGAGAAGGCAATAAATTTTCGTTAACTTCTCAAGAACAGAAACTATTTACTGGTCAACCAGCCATGTTCGCTAATTTTTGTATTGAAATGTCAAAAGCTACAGGATTGACATTATCTAAAATAATCAAATCTGTTCCAGCGAAAAATTATAAAAAGAAATTACTGGGAAGAGTGTGATTTATACATAAAAGTTTATAATACTTTAACTATATCTTATTTTATGGGAGGAATAATCCAAACCATTCTAAATGCCGTATCTAATCCAAAAGATGTTAAATCACGAGGAGATAATTTTATCAGCCTTGTGGTGCAAAATAGGAAAGAACGTCTGAAATTAATCAGAGAAGTTGGTCCTAAAATTGTGACACAAGCAACTAGAACGGCGACACAAATTAAGAAAAATATTGAGTCCCAAACCAAAACCCAGACAAAGACCAAAACAGAAGAATCGGAGTCTAAAACTAAAGGGAAGGGATAAGATTTTCTTATCACCTTTTTTTTTTGGAATTAAGAAATGTTAGTAGAAAAATATAGACCTCAAACATTTGATGAAATCTTAGGTCAAGATAAAATTAAAGGAGGACTAAAAAATTTAATCAATAGAACTAAACATGGTGAAAAATTACCGCACATGCTCTTCTCAGGTCCTCCGGGATGTGGTAAGACCGCTATGGCAGCAGTTTTAGCAAAAGCTTTGGAAATAGATTTTGTAGAATATAATGCCAGTGATAATAGAAGGATAGAGTTTGTGAGAGAAGAACTTAAAAGTTTAGCAATTGTTACTGGCAGGAGGATAGTTTTGTTGGACGAAGCTGATGCAGTAACGCATGATGCACAACATGCACTAAGAAGAATTATTGAAAAAGCAACATGTACTTTTATCTTAACATGTAATGAAGATTGGAAGATCATAGATCCGATAAAGTCCAGATGCATTAACTTTCGTTTTGAAAGGCTGTCAAGGAAAAATTTATTGGAATTAATAACCAAGGTTTTAAAGTCTGAAGGAGTGATAATAGAGAAGACCGAAGATGCTAAAAAAGCATTTGAATTATTGTTGGAATATTGTAATGGAGACGCCAGAAAGATTTTAAATATGATTGAAGGTCTGATTAACGAAAATAAAGAATTTACACCTGGAAATATTCAATTGTTGATGCCAACCAATTTTGCTCAGGAAATACTAGATCTGGCTCTACAAGGTAATTTTACAGAAGCCTTAAAAAAACTTGAAGATACCTATATTTACAATCAATTAGATGCTAATCTGACAATTAAAAATCTGTATAGCGCTTTAAAGGATTTACCAGCAGAGAATATAATAAAATTCAAGCTATTTGATAAATTGTCTGACATTGAAAGGAATATCAAAATAGGATGCCATCCATTAATACAGTTTGCTTCATTTCTGTCAGTAGTCTATATGTCACCACAAATGATCAAAGCGGAGGTAAGCGAGAATGTCAATTAAAATTTTAGATTTTTTCATAAATTATTATAATAAATGGAATGATTTGAAATTATTAAAGAAAACGTTGATAAAAAACGAAGACGAATATAAAAATATGAAGCAGGATTCTAGGGATAAAAAACAGGAAATTAGAGCCTTAAAGAAGGTTATTGCCTGGAAAGAGAAATGAGTCAGAGCGGATGTAATATGATATATGTATTTCAAAAGAACTACAGACACAAAGAACTTCTCCGAAAAAGATGTTTAGCATGCTATGAAGGATTACATTTCTGTCATTATCAGTTTGGATATTGTAAATGTCCGGAGTGTTCCACTTGAGTCAGAAGAAAGTATTACCTAAAAAACTTTATCTTACAATGATACCATGTATTGGATCTAAAAAGGAAGGAATTCCCGGACATTATGCTTTAAATATTGACAGTGATTTTAATCCACATCTTCTGATATGTCAGGAACATGCATGTGATGTTCTGTACTATGATTCCATAGAAAAGAAATGGTACATGAAACCTGGATTCAAGCCAGAAGCCACAAGGACTGAAAAAGATGAACCAGAAAAAAATTTAGAGATAACAAAGAAGATGGAACATTGTTCTTGTAAAAATTTAAAAAGATACGTCGATGATAACGGACTCGAGAGATGTAGAACGTGTGGAGGTTTGATATGCAAGTAGAAAAGATCATCAGAAGAAAAATTTCAGAGCAGAAAATTAACTGGAGAGATACAGCGACTATTCGTTGTAATAGGTGTAATCATAAGTTAAAGTATCCAATCTATATAAATCAGAGGAATTATGGAAAAACATGTGCGAAGAAAATACAAATGGATTTGAAATATAATTTGAGGGAATGGATATGAAGAAATTATCACCAACAGCTATGGCGACTTATATGGCATGTCCCAAAAAATTTGATTATACTTATAATAGACAAATAACTCCTTTAGAATCCAGATGGAAGGAATCTTTAGATTTTGGTAGATTGATACATGATGTTGTAGCAAATTATTATCGGCATGTTACCTCTGAACTAACACCTAATTTAATCAAGTTGAATATCTATGCAGAGGCTAAAAAAATAATTGATTTTAATGGTCTTACCAAAGAAGATAGAGAGAAGGTAGATAGACATTTGAAAGTTTTTTGTGAATTCGAGGTCGAGAGGATAAGGTCGGGAGTAATTTCAAAACCATTGGCAGTTGAAAAAGATATTGAAAGAGCTGGAGTTCATGCTATTGTGGATGCACTTTTTAAGCATAAAGATGGTAGATTGATATTATACGACTGGAAAACTCTATACGGTTGGTATCCTCAATTAAATGATGGAATGATGATACAAGGAGCAATTCAAAAATTTGTTACAGGAGCAGATGAAATGAATTTTGTGTTTTTGCAGAGCGGTACCGTCTTGCCACTGCCAGAAGATGTGAACATGCTCCTGGTAAAACCAATTTATTATGGAATTAAGAATAAACATTTTGATAGGCAGAAGGGCGAACAATGTCTTTCTTGTCCATTCAATATCATTTGTAGATTAGAGGAGATGCAGGTTGCAACAGAACATATCTAACCAGCCAATCAATATGCTATCTTGGCAAGACATCGAATACAGGATACAGGATTTAAAAAATATTTTTGATAGGTATCAGTTAGACAAAGAAATCACTAAATTATATGCTGTGCCGTTAGGCGGCATTATTCCTGGAGTTTTATTAAAGAAAGAGATATCTCTAGCAATTGAATTTAAAGTTCTAGGTAAAGAGGATAGTTCTCATGATGTCGTTTTGATTATAGACGACATAGTTGATTCTGGTAAAACTTTTACTAGGATTTTTAATAGTTTTCCAAATGCTTATTTTTTCTCTTTATACGCTAAAGAAGGATTTAACAAAATTAAGCGGTTAATTGGAAATAAATATGAGACTGCAAAAATCTTTCCTAATCGGTGGCATGTATTTCCGTGGGAAGATAAAGAAGAGGGGAAGATATGACAATAAAGTACATGAAGAAGGAACTTCTACAATTGAAAGACTGGATTAAAAATTGGAAAGATCAGGAGAAGAGAACGTGTATTCTTTTTGGTAAACCTGGGATTGGTAAGTCTGAATCAGTATATGAAATCTGTAAGGATTTAGGATTTACCATAGCGGAATTTAATACTAGTGATCATAGAGGACAAGAATTTATGGCTAGATTATATAGAGATGTTAGGAATGAAAGTCTGATGCCAGTAGTCTATCTTTTAGACGAATTTGATGGCATGGATGCGTATGATAATTTTAATCAAGTGGTAGCAGTAACCAGACATCCAATCGTTATGACCTGCAATGCTATATATAAAATTCCACAGCCTATTATAGATTCTAGTTTCGTCATTTCTTATTATATGAAAACAGGACAGTCGTTACGGATAGCCAAATATGACGGTCTTGACAGTAATTTTGAATCAGTTTCGGGAGATGTCAGACAATCATTATTAGCAAAGTTGGGGAGTCAAGGTTATACTGTAAATAAAACACAATCTGTAAGATTGGAAGAATTTTTAAAGAGTGGCAATGCTGATAATTTGAAAGGTTCTGACTACATAGTTCTCTTAGATAATTCATCAAAACTGTTTTATGGTTATTTTCTTTATTCTTTCGTTCAATCTCTACAATTAGCAAACAAATGTAAAAACAATGCGCCATTAGAAAAATATATGTCTAATGCTAAATTAGGATCTTCATATTTCTATGAAAAAAGGAGAGTAGGACAAGATGGGAGTACAAAAATCAGGTGGCAGTAGATACACAGGAAAAAGGATATTTATTGATATGAATGCCTATGAAATACTTTCTACAGTAAAGAAACATATCAAGGAGAAAAAAGTAGGAACAAAGAAAAGACCTTCTCTTGCAGATGCTATTAGATATTTAAAAGATAATGGTTCGCAAGGAATCAAATTTAAGAAATGAATGAACAAATAACTATCACTCCTGAAATTCATGAAACGTTAAAGGTCATTCTAAAATATGAAAATAAGGAAGGAAAGAAAAAAAACTATCTTGGTTTCAAGTGGATTGATATTGCAGTCAAACCTCAAATTCTCCACAAGTTACTTTATGCAGGCCTGTTAAAGAAAGGATATTATAGTTCCAAACATAAATTCTTTAGGATCAAATCTAAGGTGGGAATTAAAAAATTGATCAGGCAATATGAAGATGATCAGAAACGTCAGAAAATCAAGGAACCTTTAGAGATGATACCTAAAATCAGGATCCCAGAGGATCTTTTTAAACCAATTGTTGGCTATGATGATATCAAGAAACTATTTTTGACCTCCATTAAATCTAAAGAACCTGTTCATGTGTTATTACAAGGACCTCCAGCTAGTGCAAAAACAGTATTCCTTTTAGAAGTAGCCAGATTGATAGGTTCTTACTATGCTCTTGGCGGCTATTCCTCAAAGGTCGGACTAGTGGAGCAATTGGTTGCTTTAAAACCAAAATACTTGCTAATTGATGAATTTGAGAAGATGGATAAAAAAGACATGACAGTTTTACTTGGTTTATGTGAGAATGGTCTCATTAAAGCAGATATACATGGAAAGCACATAGAATTGAGACTAAAAACTAGGGTCTATGCAGCATGCAATAATTTTAGCAAAGTACCTCCAGAAATCCTAAGTAGATTTATGAAATTAAAACTACAAAAATATTATAGGAAAGATTTTGTAAAAATTGCGACTCAGGTTTTAAAAATTAGAGAAGGAATTGGCATCAAACTGTCAAGTTTTATAGCAGAAAAACTAGCAGATCTTGAGGTTTATGATGTTAGAGATGCTGTCAGAATCGCTCGACTTTCAAAGGATGAGAATCAAGTTAATGATTGGATAGATTTATTGATAAAATATGGATAGGGAATTAGACGGTAAAAAATTTTTATTTACTTGCTGAGACAAGGAACAATGTAGATATTGAAACAAAAGTATGACTGTATTATCGTGGGGGCCTCGTTTTCTGGCGTGATGGCAGCACGACAATTAAATCATAGGGATGATCTAGAAATTCTGATAGTTGAACAAGGTAATGGTTTAGGAAGACCTTTTCATACTACAGGAGGAGTAGCAAAATTTTGGTTAGAAGATATGGGCGTAGTACCCCCCGATGAATGTTATGCTAGCCGTTTGACAGGAATGCGTTTAAAAAGTGACGAGAACGAACATACTTGGAGGTTCGGAAGGACCATTGGATATACTTTACATCCTGATAAATATATGGAATGGTTAGGTAAGGATCTAAATTGTGATATAGTTTTTAGTAAAAGGGTTACAAAAGCAGAAATTATCGAAAATGGCAAGAAAGAAGTCGAAGTTACTGCTGGAAACAATAAGATTAGGACCAAATACTTGATCGCTGCAGATGGACCAAACAGTATCGTTGCTAGAAGTTGTGGACTTTATCAAAGGCTAAAACCGGACAGTGAACATATTGGTATGGAATATTCTATTCCTTACCGTGAAGAAGTGAATGAAAAAGAGATAGTAACCTTACATTTTTCTAGGACTTATGCTCCACATGGTTATGTTTGGAGATTTCCGGCAGGAGATCAGATCAAGGTAGGATTGGGAATACCGACTAGTGCACACAAAAGGCCTAAAGAAAGATTAGATAGTTACTTTAGAGAGATACTTAAAATTAAGCCTGAAGTCATTACAGCGCATGGAGGAATTATTCCAACTTCTTACCCATTAACAAGGCCAGTATTTAAGGATAGGATTTTCTTTACTGGAGATGCCGCTAGATTTTGTTCGCCATTGCATGGGGGAGGAATTCTACAAGCACTAGTCACTGGAAAAATTATAGGAGAAGCGATTAATAAAAATTTTTTACATCCTAAAGATATTAGACGAGAATACATGACGAAGATTAGTTGGACATTAAAAACTTTGAAGATGCACTACAGGATGAAAAAGCTAATTTACAGTATGTCGGATCATGACTTTACACAATTGATAGATATTTTAAAATCCTATAAGATTAGTAATTTTGATCCAAATGCCGAGATCAGGAAATTAGGATGGTATATCTTAAGGCATAAGCCACAATGGTTTCTCAAAACTCTTTTCTAGAAATTTTATCTTTTACGTCTTGTTGAACGTTTTCTGTGTGAGGTTCTGCGTGTTGTTTTGTGTTTAGTTTTTTTTACCTTAGCAGTTGATTTACTAGTTTGTGTTCTTTTTTTTCGAGATTTCCTACGTTTCATTTTTCCGCCAGGTTTTGGAATTATATCTCGAAGTTTTGGACGCTTTGGACCTCTTCCCTTACCTTTACGTCTTCTTCGACGTCTTATGATTCTACGAATAGGTCCCTGGATAGCTTGAGTTGAAAATGCCGTTGTCATTCCTTTTGCCCAAGTTTGGCCTTTCGCTGAATTTTTTATACCGCTAATAAATTGTGGTAAGAATTTTTCTGCATTCTGCTGAAATATTTTAAAGTTGGATACAGGTAGACTTCTTGAAACAATAGAACGATTAAGTCCTAAAAATTTAGATACGCCATCTACGAAGTTAGACTGAGTACCGGCACTTTTAATTTGTTTTAGCCAAAATCCTTTTTTGGCTAAGGTATTATTCAGCCATTTCTCCTGAGCAATCTGTAATCGTGTTGTCACAATTTAATGAAACAGAATCAATTATTTAACGATGTATATCATGGTAATACGGAGAATGTATTACAAATCGTGAACTTTAATATCTACTCCTCGAAAGAAAATATAACATTGAAAGAGATTATGACTGAGGTCCTCATTGTTAGATTAGATAAAGACCGGATGGCTGTGATTAATTCCCTCGTTGAAGTTATGAAAGTAGGTAAAAGTGAAGCGGCTAGGAGATGTATAGATTTTATGGAAATAATTGGAAATAGAAAAGCCACCTTACAAGAACTGGTTGACTTTGATAGGCTTAGAGGAGAAGGTCTGGGAAAAGATGATATTTTTGAAATTGCTTTTATGGATATAATTAGGCCAATTGAAGAGATTAGAAAAGAATGGGGTTTGGTTCACGTCTCTTAATAAGTTTCCAATTTGGATAAAAACATGTAGAATTCATACAGCAGCATTGACAATGCCGATTCTGGTTATCGGTTATTTGATGGCAGGTGGAGAGATATGGAGTCTGGAGACCTTGTGGTGGGCCATGTTTGGTCTACTCTGGCATGCGATCGGCTTCCTTCAAAACAACATTTTTGACCTAAATGCAGACAAAAATGATCCTAACAAGCAGCATTTTCCATTAGTACGAGGAGACATAAATGTTTATCATGCTAACCTAGTTCAGCAGATAGGATTGGTAGTTATTGCATTATTAGGTATAGCGTTGATGAACGGAAATATTGTCGCTTGGATAATTATGTTAGCAGCTATGGGAGCTGGTACCCTTTACAATAAAGTCTCTAAGACTTCTCTGACTTCTACTTTTTGGATTTGTCTTACTTTTAGTCCATTATTCCTGTTTAGTTATTTATCAACTGGAGGAGAAATGGATCAAATAGCATGGCTAATATTTTTCTTTATCAATCTACAAATAGCATTTCAAATTGGATATAGTGGATATCTTAAAGAGATTGGCTCTCTAGAACAAATAAATCTTCTGAGAAAAATGGGAGCCCGTGTTAAGGATGGAATTTTTGAACCTAAATATGCTCTTATCTTTGGCAGTTTACTAAGAGGGGCAACAATAATCCTACTGGTATTAATTGCTAGTGAATTAATTGAATGGATTCTGGTCCTGAGTTTCTTTGCAGTTTCTCAAGTATTTGTTTTCATGATTATGAAAAGAAGAAAATGGGAAAGAGATAAAGATTTGAAAAGAATGTCATTAGTGGAAGCTTTGACATATTTTACTTTACCTGTAGCAATTGGTTCTATAATTGGTTGGGATGCTGTTGCTTTCTTAATCATTTTTCCGTTGATATGGTTCGTTATGTGGAATCGTCTGATCTGGGGTACCAAGTTCACTCCGAAAGTTTAGGTATTACCGTAGACAATAAATTTTAGAACTCGACAAAAAAAACTATACTATGGAACTTCTTAGTCTGATTGGTACTGCCGGTATCTTACAGAGGATCGGAATCAATACTGAAATTGTAAAGAGAAGGGCAGGATTAGATAAAGCTGAAGTAGATATAGAAATCAAGGTTTTTGATCGTGCAACTAATGAAGGAATTAAATTTGCTCCCGTTTCTGTTTTCTTAAATGGATTTTTTATTCTGAGAGGTCTCACAGGAGAGAATGGTATAATTAGAAATTCAATAAATTTATTTGAAGTTGGCAACAATCGTATTACTGGAGTTTTTACAAGAGAAATTGATTTTGAAAAATTAGGTATTAGAACCCCACAAAGTTCTGATGATATCGAAGTTAGAACATTAGAAGTTAAAACTACAAATGAAGATAAACAAGAACTTTTAGATATTCCAGTGAGAGTTTCTCCTCTAGATACAGATGTATTGAAAGAACCAATCTCAATAAGAAACCGACAGAAATTATTTGTTCCCCTTATCCAAAGTGAAAGATTCCGCATAGACTTTCCGATAGAGTCCGCAGATGGAGAATTTGGCCTTTTTCAACTAGAAGATAGGATTGAAGTTGATCTGACCGACAATCTTCAAATTTTAGGAAAGTACATGCCTTTTAAACGGTTAGTTTTCCTAAGTGAATTATGTCCTACAGAAATTAGAGGACCAGTTATGTCTAGATTGAGAAGGGAAACTGAAATAAAGTTAAAGGCCTTGAAGACTAGCGTTTTGGAATTGGATGCTTTAGGTCCTCCTGTAATTTTTAGTCCTGATCAGACTTTTGGAGATGGCTGGAAAATTGACGGAAAGGAAATATTAGAAAAATTGATAACGTTAGAGTTATTTGATGATACTAATCTAGAGCCAGTCTGTTTTGAATGGGTAAGTAAATTTCAACGGTTGGCTGGTATTAGTTCCTGGGCAGTCAAGAATTAGGATTTAATCTTTCCATGTCCAGAGTTTTTCTGGTGTACAGTTAATTCTTCTTCAGTTTTAAACATTCCTTTACATATTCCACACATTGCAGATACGGTCCGCCAAGATTTGGAATCTCTTTCACTTCTTTTAACGCATTTATTAGGATCACAATGACAACAATGATCAGGATCTATTTCATGGGTAATACAAGTACATTCTGACTCACCAGAACAATGTTTTGGTAAAGGAATATTTGCATGTTTATAGGCCATTTCTAGCCAATCGTCGCTTTTATCTAAATGTTCCTTTGCAAACATAACTTTTATCATTTCTTTAGCTAAATCATATCTCCTGCCCCTACATTCTTTGCATGATTCTACATGTTCCCTGATCTTTGAGTCTAAGGTTAGACTTAATTGTTGTTCTACCAATGTTATCATTTCTATTTTCATCTCTTTAAGATCATCTGGAGTAAGATCTCGATAAAGCATTATACTACCTTAACATCAGATTGTAAGACATGAACTTTTTCTAACATTTCGTTTCTTAATTCTCTGGCAATCCTTCTAACGGCTGGACGTGGAATCCCTAGCTCTTCCACTACCTTAGAAAAAATCTCTTGTTTTCTTGTCATTCCTTGATCTAAACAGTTATTTATTTTTTCTTTAACAATGGGAGTTAGATTGGTTTTATTCAATGTTCAGTGTAATTAAAAGAAATTTTTAAAGTTATTGCTATGGTCTAATAATCAGGACTCTGGTTTCATCAGTTTGCCGTTCTTCTATTTGCACAGGATTATCAAACTGAATTTCTATGGTATCTGAGTTAATTCCTATTTTATTCAATGTTACTGGAACATCTGGTAGATTTGAAATATCATCTTCTGCAATAAAGGTTGTAGAACCTTTTATTTGCCAAGCGATCACTTTCATTTTTCCGTCAGATAGAAAGGTAATTTCTAAATCAGTTACATCTTTGGTAATTTCTCCTTCTATAGGTTCTTCTCCGTCTTGACTTTTTAATCTGTTCTTTATAAGTTTCCTAAACATTCTTAAGGTATTTTCGGTATTTCGAACTCTGGTACTTCAGGTTCTTCTGGCGCTTCTGGTGGTTCTGGTTCTTCTGGTTCTTTTTCTTCTAGATCAAATCTCTTAACAACCAAAGTAATTTCACCTTCATCACCAGTAATCTCAATATCTACAGGTTCGAAGAAAGTAATAGTTAAATCTTCAAAGGGATGTGGTTTATTCATAGCTGTAAGAAGATCGACTTCTAACTGAAAAGTTCTATCTTCATTGTCAATATACTTAACAATTTCCCAAGACCCAACATCCTTACCTTCACTCCAAACGGTCGCTGTTAGTATATTTTCTACAAGTTCTAATTGAACTTTGTCAATATTTTCAACTTTTTCTGCATCGACTTGAAACCTAGTTTTAATAAATTTCCTAATCATTTTCACTCTCTTCCCAATTACTTCTATCACTTAATGCTCGATCTAAAAATTTCTGTGTTTGCACATTGGAGGAAATAGCAATCTGATTCAATTCAATAGCTCCATCTAAAAATCCTTCTTCGCCTGTTTGTCTCTTTCCTAGTTCAGGGCTACGAAAACTTTCATTTTTTAAATTGCTTATTTGGTTCAGTAGTTTCTTTAAATCTCCATCAATTTGTTCAGCCAAACTAATCGCCATCTCGTATGATTCTGCGGTTTTTTCATCGACTTCTCTAGAGAAAAGCTTTCGTCTAAGCATTATTTTCCTCCTTTTCCTTTTGGTCCATCCTTACTGCGATAGAAGTTGCATTCTGTATTTCAGTTATGATATTTCGAATAATACCAAATAATCTATCAGTAATACTAGCAACGTCTACTGCATTCTGAGAATCTAAACCTTCGAGAAGTTCTCTTAATTCCCTACGAACCTTTTCCGTTTCATTATCATAATCTGCTAAAAGTGGTCCTATCTTTTGTATGTCTTCATCACTAATTTCTCCTAAAATTCTCCTTCTAAGCATATTTATACTAATATTGTTTCAACTCTAAAACTTTTTGTATTTGGTAATATAAGAAGAATTAAGTTTTTTACCGCCACAATGAACTAAATTTTCGTGGGCGCAACTGAAATAATTCCCAAGTTCTTTATAGGAGATATGAACGACGCCCTATCTTTTGAAGGATTTATTATTTGTGTATTAGAAAGTAAACCTACTAACGAACCATTAAATGCTACTTGGATTCCAATATTAGTCCAAGGTCCAAAAGGCATGCTTGCAGATCCGAAACAATTAGACGCCGTTACTTTTGCTATTGATCGATGTCTAAAGAGAGGAGAACCATGTCTGATCCACTGTGGCGCAGGTATAGAAAGATCTCCTTTGGCGGCAGCAAAATACCTTGAAAAGTATCACAAAATGACCTTAGACAATGCGTATAATTTAATAATCAAGAAAAGACCACAAGTACAGGACAGGAGATTATGGCTGTAAATATCGTAAAGAAAAAACCGTGTAGACGTTGTGGATCAGAAATAGATCCTGATCAAATTACATGTGCAGAATGCAGAGCAGACATATTGAGTCCTTATGGATAATCTTAATTATTAGAGCATCAAATTCCCTCCTTTGGTTTAGCTGAATCACTTTGAAATAAGACTTCGTTTTTACATATATTAAAATGGGTTCCACAATCATGTCTAACGGAGGGAGTTACCGTCACAGTAACATCGTCAATCCAATCTATTACATGATCTATCAATATACACTCTTCTCCACAGACTGGACATGCCATAGTTAAAGATTTTTCCTTTCCTGATTTCCACAGATAGCATGCTTGTCCAATAGACAACGATAATGGTTTTCCATTATCATAAGGCCTTTTCTTTAATATTATAATTCTCAATTAGATATC
>CAZPID010000002.1:0-12421 GCA_964586885.1 uncultured archaeon
CTATTTTTATTAGCGGTGGAATGAGCTCAAAAAATTTGATGAGCATAGAACCATATGTAAAAAAGATAGATACCGTAGTGGTAGGCAGAGCTATAACCACTTCTGAAGATCCTAAGAAAGAGACCAGAAGGATAAAAGAAATATTAAATACTTTTTAAAATTGCGATTCTATAGCGCTCAGAGTGAATGTAGGATATAACTACAACGCCCCAACTTTTAGTTATTGTTTTTGTTAATATTTAAATCTTTACTCATGCTATACCCAATGTACCCAAGTTTATTCATCATCTTCATCATCTTCAAACTGTGTCTTAATTATATAATTATTATCCGATTGTAAAACATCTCTATAAATTCTATCAATCAGAAATGAAATGAAATCTGTATCCTTTCCACATTGAGCATATATCCCACCCATAGTATATGTTACACTCTTTTCAAAAACAAACTCCTTTTCTTCAAGTCTCATAATATTCTTCCTCACACAATCTTCAAATTGTAATGATTCTAATAGTTCTCTTACATCTTCTATATGCTTGTCAGTAAAAACTGTGGATTCGGGAAAGAATAACATAAATCCCTTTTCATAAAATGAAATTGTAATAAAAAATGTTCCCTCTTTTTCAAAAGTTACATGACTATAAGTATCACCTATTATTGGGTGCTTCAGAATACCTTTTTTTAACATCTTGTCTAATGCTTTCTTAATAATAATTTGTTGTTTCGTTTTTTCTATCTTAATTTTTTCTTTTTCCTCTCCTTTTATTTCATCGGCTTTTATTCCAAGTTCTTTTAAGATTGTGTATCTATTATCTATTTTCTTTTCAATAGATTTGTCCAATAGATTTGTTAATTTTTGTTCATCCCAAATTATTATACCATATTTTTTAGCCAATTGATAATTTTTACTTGAAATATCACAACCAATTAAGATAAGGACAATTTTATCAAAATTCAATTCTTTATTTTTACTATCCCATTGGTGAATAAGGTTTCTTATTGCTAAAGTACTTCTTTCGTATTGCTTGCATTCAAATGCAATTTTAATGTTCTTATATCTAAGAAAAATATCTATCTCGTAACCATTACGAATTTTATTTAGTTGGGGATTAAATCCTGATAATCTTAATAATTGTTCAACATTTTTCTCTAATAATGTTCCCTTTCTTGAAGCCATATTAACCACCTATTTTTTTCACTAAATATTCTATGATAATTAACTTTAAATATCTTACGTTACTGAAAGTAAATTCTGTATAAAACTTACTCCTTTCACAACATCTCTACCCAATCATCTTGATAAGAAGGTTCAAATTGGTATTTTTATTACTAATTTTGCAATGGTGTTTTGTTAGTTCAGATGCTTGTGGTAAAAATTGTATTAAACGCCATTAAACAAGGGTTAAAATCCATGGGTACATAAGTACTCCGGTTAAAACCCCAAAACCAAAAATTATAAGATACTTTAATCGTAAGTCTATCATCCTCATTTGGTCAGAAATCTTCTTTCCTTTTACTTTAGTGCCCATAATATAATTATGGCTACAGATAAGAAATATTTAAAACTTAAAGCACAAAAACACTAAAGATTTGGGATTATCTCTCAAAAATAATCTCCCAACACTTGTCATTCAACCCTTCCTTCTTGGCTCTTCAATGCCAGAAGTCAGGGCGTATAAGTTATCTCTTGCGCTCAGGCAGGGATTTGAACCCTGATGGGGCAATGCCCCACTAGCTTTCCAGGATCGCCCTATTTTGTCTAGCGCACTACCAGATTATGCGACCTGAGCATTACAATATTAACTAACTATTTTTTTACTAAAGTAAAAGCTTATAAATGTTATAATAAAATTTAGATACTGAGGGATATGTTAAGAACAGTTTTATTATTGGGTTTGTTGACAGGTATTTTGTTAGCCATAGGTTTCTTTTGGGCAGGACTAGCAGGATTGACAATGTTTTTTGGTATAGCTCTCGCTATCAACTTTTTATCCTACTGGTATTCTGATAAGATAGTACTTAAGATTTACAAAGCTAAGCCTATAGCAGATTCTGACGACCCCAAACTACATAGTGTAATAGAAAATCTATCAAAAGAAGCAGGCATACCCAAACCAAGATTGTATATGGTTGACATGCCAGTACTTAACGCATTTGCAACTGGCAGAAATAAAAATCATGCCGCTGTAGCTATAACCACCGGATTAATGAAACATTTGAATTGGGATGAAATAGAAGGAGTGTTAGCACACGAATTATCACATGTTAAAAATAGAGATACTCTTACTTCGACAATGGCTGCAACAATAGCTGGAGCAATAGGATACATTGGATATATAGCTTGGTGGAGTTTATTTTTAGGCGGAGGTCAAAGAGGAGGAGGTATACTAATGTTACCGTTAATTTTACTTGCTCCTATGGCCGCAATAATAATACAACTTGCTATAAGTAGATCCAGAGAATTTGCTGCTGATAAAACTGGTACACTGATTTCTAAAAAGCCTTTAGCACTGGCTTCTGCACTTGAGAAGATATCACATGTAGCTAAAAATCATCCTCTGAGAGGTAACTCGGCAACTTCACATCTTTTTATTATAAATCCATTTAAAGCAGATACATTAGGCAGGCTCTTCAGCACTCATCCTAGAGTAGAAGAGAGGGTTAGAAGATTAAAAGTGTTCGCTAAAGAGCTAGAATAACCATTATGTAACGTATTTAAAGTTTAATTATCAATAGGAATTTAGTGATTTTAATGTCTATGAAATATGTTAAACGAGAACTGGGAAATACTATGTTAAAGTTTGAAAAGAATTATTTAATGGAGATAATTTATAATTCCGGAAGTGTTGCTCGTGAGTTAATTAATGAGGAAACGTTTAAAATATATAAAAGCACTCATTCCAAACCAGAATTTCAAAGGGGAATTAAAAAAGAAATTAAAGAAATTAATTTTTATAAAATAAATTTAGGTGAAGCAATTCCTTTACATAATGTTAATCTATCTAAAGTTAGTATCAAAAAACTTAATTTAGATTAGTAGTAAAAAACTATTATTATGGCTAAGCTTAAACAAGTAATGCTTTTATCTAAAAATGAATCATACTTTGTGAATCTGGAAAGAAGCCAAGACTTGAACACAAAAAGCGGCATTATCAAAATAAAAGAATTAAAGAAGAAAATCTTCGGTAGCAGGATAAAGACTCATCTAGGAAAAGAATTCTATATTATAAACCCTACCATACTGGATAAAATAAATAAAAAAGTCAAGCGAGGCGCTCAAGTAATACTGCCAAAGGACATAGGAATTATATTAACATACACAGGTCTAAGACCAGACAGCAAAGTTATTGATATAGGAGCTGGTAGTGCTTATCTTTCCATGTTTATTGCCAACTTCGTACCTAATGGAAAAGTCATTAGTTATGAAAATGATAAGAGATTCTTCAAGCTGGCAAATGAAAATGTTAAAGTATCAGGATTAAAAAACATAAAAATAAAGTTTAAGGATGCCACCAAGGGGTTAACTGATAAGAATGCAGACTTGGTAACTATAGACATCCAGCATCCAGAAAAGGTAATTAAACATTCTTACAAGTCATTGAAAGTAGGAGGTTATCTAGTAGCGTATTCGCCAACAGTAGAAGAATTAATCAAAGTAGCTGATGCAATCAAAAAGTTAAATTTTTCTGAATTAAAAACAGTAGAAAATATTGTAAGGGAATGGCAGACTGAAAGGACAACTAGACCCAAGACGATGGGTCTGATGCACACAGGATTTATAACGTTTGCAAGAAAGGTGGGTTGAAAATGTCGGACGACAAGAAAGAATATGATAAGATAGAAGGTGGGCCAGATATAACTCCAGATATGGTAAATCTTGTACACCAAACTCTAGAAACTCAAGGTTTACTTTATTATTCGCAAGGCAGGGTTTATGTACCTACAGAAGGGGGTTGGAGATTACTATCAAAAGTAAAGCCTCAAAAAGAAGAAATTATAACTCATGGTAGCGAAGAACTCACTTCTTCCAATGATGTATGTATAGGTATAACCAAGTCAGATAAAGTAAGCGATAAAAAAGATAAGGATTGTTTTATTGGCGTAAAGGCTGATAAAGCATGTAAAGACTTGCGTGATGGCTTTAAGGATTCTTTGAAAGGAGGGGGAAAACTTTTGATGACAGTGGAAGTCGGTGGAATAACAGATACAATATCCGCATATGGTTCCCCTGCACTTAAAATATCCAGCCAGAATGACATTGTTATAAGGAAAGATGATTTCATTGATGAAAATACATTGGCTATAATGGCTGATAAGTCTGCAAGTGAATTAAAGAAAGAATTGGTTGAAAAATTGAAAACCCCAGAGGCCAAGATAAAGATAACTTTGGAGATCAGATAGTAATTTTAGAATCATACTTTATTAAAATTAGGTTTGTTAGTCTCATCCATAATATAATAAAAAAACGATTAATTATTAGTAAAAGTTGGGGTCGTAGGCTAATAAGATTTTCAAATTTATATGTTACTGTGACTTGAAATACTAAATTTCTGATAAAAAAGAAACTCACTGGAAATGAACCCCCATTAACTTTAAGTATCAATTATTACCATTAATATCTGGATAAGGAAAACGGTGTTGAAATGAAAGAAATAAAATTAGAGAATTTTTTAGAAATGTATAAATTAAAAGATGTAGGAATTAAAAATGCACAAAAATATAATTTAGAGTTTCCTATTCATGTCAATGAAAACATAGCTAAATTAATAGCTTACCTAACCTTTGACGGTCATCTTTCTTTAAGGCAAAGGTGCTTCTTATTCACAGGAAAAAGTATCGAAATTTTAAAAGATTTTTCATACACAGTAAAAAAAGAATTTAATTTGACCGGTAAAGTAAGAAGACAAGGATTTAGTGGTAGATTTAAAGGTACTAGTTATGAGTATCGTGTATTTAGTTCACCCATAACTAAAGTGCTTTATTTATTAGGTTCACCATCTGGAAATAAAGTACTAATTTCATTTGATGTTCCTACATGGATAAAAAGTTCTAGGAAATTTTCTAGAATATATTTAAGAGTAGCATTTGATTGTGAAGGTAGCATTTGGAAAGAAAAGACTGGTAGAATTAGAATAGGGTTTAAGATGTCAAAATCGTTAGAAATATTAAATGACGGAATAAAATTCATGAATTCTATACGTGAAATGTTACTAAAGTTTAAAATCAAAACAACAAAAATCTCTATTTTAAAAGGTAATATAAGAAAAGATGGTATAATTACAAAAGAGATGGTATTCAAGATTAGAGATAAAGATGTAAATCTATTCTGTAAAGAAATAGGATTTTGTAATAAGATAAAAATTAGGAAATTTAAAGAATATTTGGGGTTGACAGATGATGTGGGACATAGTGCACAAAGTCGTCGTCTAGCTTGGTCTATTAACAAAGCCAAAAGGATTCGAGCTTTTATTTCAGCTCAATGGGTCTTTGCGCGAAAAAGCTTGCGGCCTGGGTTCAAATCCCAGCGACCCCACTTAAGAACTTGATTTAAGCTCATCTTCTTCTTTATTAGCAGTCAGCCTAGTGATAAAAATGATGGAGAAGAAGGAATTGAAGAGGATACCTTTACCGTTGTTGAAGAATGTGAGGAAATTGTTATCATAGGAGCGTGTCTAACAATTACAGGAAATGTTTAAGTTTTATTAATCTTTATATGAATATCTAGGAAAAGTTATTTAGAGGTTATGTAATATGGCAACAGAATTTGAAGATGCGGTTTATAAAAAACTTAAAGAACTTATAGAAAACACAAAAGACATACATGACATACATGAGATAGTGAAGGGTCTGGATGAATTGAACAGGAATATTGAAAAACAAACGGCAGCAAACCTGGAGTTAAACAGAAACATCGAAAGGCAAAACCAAAACATAGAGAAGCTAATCAAGATTCTGGTTGAAAAAGAGAAACCAAAGAAAAAGTAAGTTTTGAGTGATAAGAATCATAAGCATAGGCTTATCAACACGTGTCATTAGCGCCACGTAGATTACATCTAACTACTTTGCTATAGTTTTAATTAAATTAAAAGCTTTTATCAAAACATCTAAAACAAGCAAACTGATCTTCTGAAATTTTTATAATTCTGTATTTGAAAGAAAACCAAAGCCTTTAAGTTTATGTTTCAATAGTATAGATTACTATGACAGAGGAAAAAGTCTGGGAAGGGGAAGTTATAGAGAATAGAATAGTAATTTGGGAAAAAGATAGTGTGGCTTTTTATGACGAATCAGGATATGGCAAGCCACAGCCAGAAGAAGAACCAGATAGATTAGAGATTGATCTAGTTGAAGCGGTTTATCTTTTGGAAAGAAGCAAGTTAAAAGTTTATAAGAAAGAAGATGGTAAGAAAAAGAAAGTAGACTTTAAAGAGCTTTATAAGTATTCTATTAAGAATGTAAACCAGTTCCAGCCGCAGTTTGTAGTATATCGCGATTTAAGAACCAGAGGCTATCTTGTAAAAACTGGCTATATTTTTGGTTGCCACTTCAGAGTTTACGAACGTGGAGTTAAACTGAAAAGAGGGCCTAAGGCTGCACATGAACATACAAAGTTCGTTGTACATTGTGTTCCTGAAGAGTCAGCATTTAGTTTACCTGAGATGTCTCGTGCAGTCAGACTAGCGCATAACATTAGAGCCACATTTGTCTGGGCAGTATGCGACAAAGAAAATAAAGTGACATTCTACACAATTCAAAGGTTCACACCTTAGGTGATTTAATGGGAAGAATAAAAACAACTGCTATTAAAAACATTGCATCAAAAGTGTATGAAGACAACAAGGAAAAATTTAGTGATAATTTTGAAAACAATAAGGAAATAGTAAATGAGTTGTTAATTATACCTTCTAAGAAACTTAGGAATATAGTCGCAGGGTACATAACAACCTTGAAGAAACGGGAAGCATAACTGATGTTTGAAACAAAGCTTTAATCATCATAAGTTTATTACTTTATCTACGAACATATACAGATCTTTTGATACTTGTGAAGATTTTTCCCCGCTTGATGTCATCAGTAAAATTTTGCTTTCAGCCATTCTAACTTTGGTTATTATATCATGTATAAACTTTGTTATAGTTTTGGAATCTGCATAGACTTCTAATGTACCTATCGAATCAAACAAAACATTGTCAAATTTTGTTTTGTTTGATAGGATTGAAAACTGAACGCCAAGTTCGTTTAGATCAGATGCTGATCTGATAACTATACATTTTTCTGACGAAGCTAACTTTCCGCCAGCCGGTGAGATATCTATGAAAACAAATTTCTCTAAATCTATGTTTAATTTCTTAAAATCTTTAACTATAGTAATGTATGGCTTATTGTTTGTTATATAGCAAACTTTTTTGTAATTTTTAGCTATAATTTCTGCTAAACTTATCCTTTGTTGATTGTACTTATCTTCCGAAAGTATAATCATAGTTATTTGCGATTCATTAATAGCGTCAATAAGCCGTTTGTCTATAGCCATAAAAGACCCTAATATATTTTTATGTAATATTCCTTATTAATAAATCTTTTTATTCATTATATTAGTATCTTTAAGGAATTTTAACCCAAACTTAAGTGGGTCTGAGGTCCAACGAATTTCAAATACCAATGAGCCTGGAGGGATTCGAACCCTCGACCTTCTGGTTTCTCTGATCATCTTTTATCACTGCTTTTTCAGCATGTGGCTTAAAAGCCTCAACAGTTAACAACTTCAGTTGCTCTAACCATGCTGAGCTACAGGCCCAAGACTACTAGACCATTTAATACTAAAAGATTGTAAAATACAAAAACTAATAAGTTTGTTGTGAGAAAGAATACATTTGTTTAATAAAATCACCTAGTTCTATTTCCCCATAAGTCATGTGTCTGCCAGCTGTATTTTCTTAACTTGGATGTCCTACCGTAGCCACAGGCGGCACAATATTTTTTATCAATTCTATATGATGTGTGTGAACATCTACGGCATCTTATATGACTAACCTTGTTCTTTTTACCCATTGATGGTGTTCCTTTTGACATAAAAACCACTTAAATTATTCTATATTTATAAGTTAAAAGTTTGTCGTCTAATAAATATATAGCATTAACAGTGTGTAACAATGATAGAAAAAATAAGAGAATTTGTCAGTGTAGGAAAAGACATACTTAAAAGCAAGGTAGATTTACCAGATGACTATAGTAATGCTTCAAAAATTATAATCTCAGGCATGGGGGGTTCTGGCATAGCCGGAGACATTGTAAAAGATTTGATAGAAGATACATTGTCTAAACCAATTTCTATATGTAGAAAATTATTCTTACCTGCATTTGCTGACGAAGATACTTTGTTTATTTCTATAAGCTATTCTGGAAATACCATAGAAACAATTTCTGCCTTGGAGGATGCTATAAAAAGAAAATGTAAAATATTTGGCATGACTTCTGGTGGTGAGATGGAAAATATTTTCACAAAAAACAACATTCCATTCATAAAATTACCAGCAGGATATCTACCTCGTGTTGCATTACCTTTTATGCTGTTCAACTTGATAAATATTTTCAAAAACATTGGTTGGATAAAAGAATTAAGTCTAGACGAATTGGGAAGTTACAAAGATGAAATAGAAAATAGTTCAAAGCAAATTGCTAAAAAACTCAAAGGAAAGTTAATAATTATCTATACAGAATATCCTTCAGTAGCTCATAGGCTCAAATCACAATTGAATGAAAATTCTAAAGCTGTAGCTAAGTACGACATTATAACAGAGATGTGTCATAATGAAATAAATTCTTGGAAAAGTCTTGACAAAAATTCACATATCATGTTTTTAAGAAGCAATAATGAACATGAAGAAGTAAACAGCATGGTTGAAATAATTAAGAAATTGCTAGAAAAATATCAGTATACAGAAGTGTTTGCTAAAGGCAATGACAAATTAACTGAGATACTTTATCTAATTTGGCTAGGTGATTTTATTTCTTACTATTTAGCTATAGAAAATGACGTTGACCCTGAAAAGATACCTGCAACAGAATTCTTAAAGAAAGAGCTTTCTCAAATAAAGTCTAGTAATTGAGATAACTTCTTTATTACTTTACCTTTTGATTTTACAAAATCCTTGCTCCATTTAGGGGTATAAGGATTTTCCTTAAGTACAATATTAATACCAAGATAATACGGCAGTGAGAGGTCTAGGCTAAATACGTCTCCAACAACAGTTTTTTTACCCTCTATTCTATTAAGAATTTCATAATAATTTGGTCTTCTTATCACAACTTTCCTGTCTCCTACAGCTAAATACATGTCAATTTTATCAAATGTTGGGTCTATCTCCATCTTTTTCGCTTCACTTATTAGATTTATTTTCAAGTCAGCATTATTCAAAGCCTTTTTTATTCTAGGAGCACTTCCGCTAGAAACTATAACAGCATTCGCAACATTCATTATTTTTTGTAAAGCTTCTTTGCTATCATGAGATATCTTTGAATCTATATTTTTCATTGAATTATGAATTAAATTGCGCAAGAAATCATAATAGTCATTAAAATCTTTGCAAAATTGGTAAACAGGTTTACTTCTGTACAAATCTTTAGCAGCAGCAGAATACAATGTATAATAATCCTCATCAGCAAAAGCAGCTTTATAATCTTTTACAATCCAACCATCTTCCCATGGTTTTCTTAGTACTTTTCTTCTAGAATAATTGAAATCTTTTGTCACTTGATCAATATTCAAGCCTGTCCTTTCACTTAATTTAAGAATCACATCTTTTCTGAAATATCTAGCCTGCTTTATATTGGATGCTGCAGTTCCATCAAAATCAATAATGTAAGTAACTTCTTCCATAAAAAGAGATGGCTACTAAATTTTATAAATGTTACATTATTTTCACATTACGGGAGAAGCATAAACTATTGTATCGCCACGAATCAGCATGGTACCGAATTTAACTCTGTTATCACCTTTCTGCACTTCAGCATCTTCTACCCATATGTTCAAATGTAAGTCTAAAGCCTTTAGTGTGCCTGTAACATCTTCTCCAGTCTTTAGTTTAATTAGAATCTTTTTCCCTTTTGCTTTGTCTAAAACATCTATTGGTCTATCAGTCATGTAATCAGCTGTTAGTTTTAAATTACTGAAATTAATATTTAAAGGTTTGTATACTATAAAAATTTAATAGGTAGATTGTATATGGCATTTTGGCACAGAGGAGCTGGGAAGAAAATAACAGGCGGTAGGATAAATCTAAATAGAAAGAAGAAAAAATACGAGCTTGGCAGTCTTCCAACTTATCCAAGGATAGGCAAGGAGAAAATTTCTAAAATTAAAACAAAAGGTGGTGGCATTAAGATACGTATGTTGTCAATAGAGTTTGCCAATGTTTTTGACAGCAAATCTAAAACCACTAAAAAAGTAAAAATACTAGATGTAATACAAAATCCAGCTAATCCACAATTAGTAAGGAGTAAGATAATCACCAAGGGTACTATAATAAAAACTGAATTAGGAAATTCTAAAGTTACTTCAAGACCATCGCAGAGTGGAGTAGTTAATTCCGTTCTTATAGAAAAAAGTTAAGCTATATGTAAAATACTTAAAGTTAAGATCTGTATTATAACTATATGAAAACCGTTGACTATGAAGATCTTACAAAATTAGAAAAGAAACTTTTAGATGAAGCAGAAAAGGTCATGGAAAATTCCTACAATCCATACTCCAATTTCTTTGTAGGTGCAGCTATACTAGCAAAAGGTGGCGGTATTTACACAGGTACGAATCGTGAAAATGCTGCATATAGTCCCACTTTTTGTGCAGAAGTATCTGCAATCTCAAAAGCAAATAGCGATGGTAAAAGATTTTATAAAACCATAGCAATTATTTCAAGAGGAAGTGACTTTGACACTAAGGATGTTAGTGCACCATGTGGAAGATGTAGGCAAGATATTTTCGAGTATTCTCAACTGTCTGAGTACGATACAGAATTAATATTGTCAACTACTAAGAAGGATAAAATTATAAAAACTACTATAAGTGAGCTGTTGCCTTTACCATTCGGTCCTAAGGACTTGGGAATAGACATCAAAAAATATCAAAAGTAGTGTACGTTATACTTAATTCAACTTATCCCATTTGATTCAGAGACAATATACTTCCTTCCGTGTCTTTAAACCAAGCTGCTTGTAGCCAGCTGAGAGTTTTGAAATAAATCAATCTAATTATAAAATATCATTTAATTATTTCTTTTAATAATATCAGACGCGTATCTTTTTTTCCTTTCTAACATCTTTTCCTTAGCACTTCTGAAGTACTCTATAGGATCATCAAGCTCAAGAAATAAAATCACACTCCAGCCCACAGTATCAAAAAGCATTCTTTGCCACTTAGGTCTCAGGTCTATATACGTCAATAAAGAATAGTCCTGTTTAACATAGTCATCTAAATCTTTATGAATCATATAAAAAGACTCCGTGAGCCTTGACCAAAGATCCAGCATCCTTGTGCTTTCATCAGTTGTTTTATTCTTAAATTGTAAATGAAAAGAATATAATGTTTTAATCCATTTTTCAAACAATTTTTTATCAGTGTAATTTTTACTTGTATCAAATGGTACATCTAGTTTAAGATCATACCTTTCACTATGATAAGCACAACTAATATTTGCTGTTTTCAAATCAAAAGCATAGTTAGTATCATTTTTGTTATTTGGATCTAATGGTAAAAGAATAGCGGCCATATTTCCCATGTCGATAAGTTCATCCATTGCTAATCCTTTATAATGAGTTTCAGCTTTTTTTCTAGAACGTGCATAGTCGGTAAAAACACTGTTTTCTGTAATCTCACTTGAAAGCTTCTCTAAAACACTGGATACCTTGTCTTTTCTTTCTATGTAAATCTTTGATGCCATGTTTGCCGCATCTTTCCATCCACGGAACTCTTTATACAGCTCATTCATGGAAATGTTTTTAAAATACTTTCCAACCTCAGATTTCACATTTTTATTTTCTGTCAACACGTTAATAATTTGAATGAAAATCTTTTTAAGCTTTGTGTGACCTACGGTTTATATAATCTCAATGCCCCGGCCGGGATTCGAACCCGGGACCTTCACCTATCATCCTTTTATCAAACCTTCTTAGCTAAAAGCTAGAAGGGTGCTGCTCTGTCCAAGCTGAGCTACCGAGGCATAAAAAACAATTATTTTTACTTAATTAACATATTTGAATTTATGGGAAGTGTAGACTTTAAGAAAATTGAGAAGAAATGGCAGAAAGAATGGGAGAAAAGGAAAATATTCGAAGCCAATCCAAACAAGAAAAAAACCAAATTCTTTTTCACCGAACCTTATCCATATACTTCAGGCCCAGCTCATGTAGGCCATGCAAGAACATA
>CAZPID010000002.1:12431-18310 GCA_964586885.1 uncultured archaeon
GTACGCCAGTGTTGGCAATCTCTAATAGAATAGCGAAAAAAGAGCAAGGTTTAATTAAAGAGCATTTAGAATTTGTAAAATTTAGGGATCCAAAAAAAGCTGATAAGATAGTCAAGGGCTTCACAAAGCCGGAAAATGTTGCATCTTATTATTCTGGTACTTGGACTTATGACTTGAGAGAGCTTGGTTGTTCTATTGATTGGCGTAGGCAGTTCACAACTGGAGAGCCAATTTACAATCAGTTTATACGTTGGCAATATTATCATTTAAACAAATTAGGCTATCTAAAAAAAGGAAAACATCCTGTATACTTCTGTCCTACAGACAACAATCCTGTAACCACAGATGATGTTAAGGGCGGCGACGAGCTTCAGATGACTATAGGAGAATTCTATCTTATTAAAGAAAAGTTTAAGGATGGTTATCTGGTAGCAGCTACGCTTAGGCCCGAGACAATATTTGGTGTAACAAATGTATGGATAAATCCTGGAAAAAAATATGTAAAAGCAAAAGTTGATAGAGAAATTTGGTATATTTCATCTAAGTGTGTAGATAAATTGAAAAATCAAAATAAAAAAGTAAAAGTTATCAAAGAATTTTCTGGAAAAGAATTTATAGGCAAGACTGTTCACATACCGCTTGCTGAAAGAAAAGTAATGATTTTACCAGCTTCTTTTGTAGATGATGGCTTAGCTACAGGCATTGTAAACTCTGTACCTGCTCATGCACCTTACGATTGGGTAGCTTTGGAAGAGTTTAAAAAAGATGACAAAAACATTAGAAAGTTTAAACTAAACAAGAAAAAAATAACTTCTATACAACATATACATTTGATAACTGTAGAAAACTACACAGAAATGCCAGCATTGAAAGCAATAAATAAGTTTGAAATAAAATCACAGAATGAAACAGATAAATTGGATAAAGCCAGCAGAGAGGTCTATAGCATAGAATTTTACAGAGGAATACTTAATGACAACTGTAAAAAGTTTTCTGGAATGAAAGTATCAGATGCAAAAGAAAAAATATTCAATAGTCTTAAAAAATTAGGAGACAAGATGTTTGAAAATATGGCACAAGATAGAGAAGGAAATTTTGTAAAGGATATAAAATGCAGGGATGGTACCTCGGTTGTCATAAAACTTTTATCTAATCAATGGTTCTTGGATTATAGTAATGAAGAATGGAAAGAAAAAACAAATAAGCTTTTATCTGAGACAAGCATCATGCCTGAAAAATATAGAAAGCAGTTTGAAGATACGATAAAATGGTTGCATGAATGGGCATGTGTCAGAAACAGGGGGCTTGGAACAAAATTTCCTTATGACGACAAGTGGATAATAGAAAGTCTTTCTGACAGCACCATTTACATGGCTTTTTATACGATAGTGCATTTGATAAAAGAAAATAAAATAAATTCAGAATCTTTGAAAAGAGAATTTTTCGATTATGTATTTCTAGGAAAAGGAAATGACGTTAAGCTAACAAATAAATTCAAGTTAAAGTCAGGTTTGCTTAAGAAAATGAGAGAAGAATTCTTATATTGGTATCCTTTAGATGAAAGAAGAACAGCGCCAATGCATATACCGAACCATCTCACATTCTTTTTATTCCATCATGTAGCCATTTTCCCTCCTGAATTATGGCCCAAAAAAATATCCATAAACGAACCTCTGATAGCAGAAGGTAGAAAAATGTCCAAGAGTCTAGGTAATGTTATACCTCTAGTCTCCACTATAAGAAAATACGGTTCAGATGCAGTAAGACTCTATCTATCATATTCAGCAGATTCTATGTCTACTTTAGATTGGAGAGAAAAAGAAGTCGAATCAATTAACAAAAAGCTTTCATATTTTTATGATGTTTGTAGAAAAGCAATAAAAGACAAGAAAAAAACCAGCGTAAATTCTTTAATTGGCAAGTGGTTTATTTCTAAGTTCTACCATAACCTCAAGTCTGCAAACGAGTCAATGGGAAAATATGATTTCAAACAGTATGCACAAAAGCTTCTATTCGAGACGCTTAATGATTTTGAACACTATAATTCTAGGGGCGATTCGAGGGATAATATTTTAGGTATTGTGGTGAAAGATTGGCTGTTAGCATTATCACCAGTCATACCCCATCTATGTGAAGAGCTTTGGAGCCTTACAGATAACAAATCGCTTATAGCCAATTCCAAATGGCCTGAAATTGATGAGAGCAATCTTGACGAGAAGATTTTACAAGCAGAAGAAATGTTTATCAAAACTATAGAAGATCTAAGCAGTATTATCAATCTTGCTGGAAAAAAAGAAAAAGCATTCCTGTATGT
This sequence comes from uncultured archaeon, assembly GCA_964586885.1. Taxonomy (GTDB): domain Archaea; phylum Aenigmatarchaeota; class Aenigmatarchaeia; order CG10238-14; family SCSR01; genus DATDXT01. The sequence goes on from CAZPID010000002.1 coordinate 14,746, forward strand.
TGTTGCAGATCATGAATTTAACTATTTGAGCGAGAATAGGGAGCTATTGAAAAACAAGTTCGGCTTCAAAGACCTGTTTGTATTTAAAGTTTCAGATAGAAGCAAATACGACCCTAATAACAGATCACGTAAAGCAAAATACGGAAAGCCAGGAATTTATCTTGAATAATTTTAAATCGATTCAAGTAAAGACTTCTCGCTTTCACTCAGCTTGTCATAAACTTGTCTAAGAATCATTTTATCTCGATTAGATAAATCGGATATTAAAATATCACCTTCGTTGAAAGTTCTTCCTGCTGTGGGTTCATCCATACTTATTGCTGCTTTACCACCAGATTTTACTTCATTTACCGATTGTCCTTCTTTTTGCATTCCCTTCACTTTTCCAACATATTTGCCGTCCAATTTCTTTAACTTAACCCCATTTTTCAAAATCCCAGCCATAACTTCAACACCAACTATACAAGGAGACTTAACATGAAATATAAAATTTTTCAACACTTTTATCTTCACAGGATGAGATACCTTTTCCAACCTTTCCTTAATTTCATTTTCCTTCTTTTCTATGCACCACTTTTTATAATCATCAATAAGCCTGTAGATAACATTATTTTCAAATATTTTAACATTCATATCCTTTGCCAAATCAATTGTCCCGTCTTTAGTCTTTTCATTAAAAATTAACACAGCTTTGTGTGTGTCATCTTTCACATTTTGTAATTCTATTAAATCTTGCCTTACTATACCACCGACTTCAGCCTTTCTAATTGGCATATTCTCTTCAGAAAGTAATTTTATCATTGCTTCTAAGCTTCCTAAAGTATCAGCCTTTATTATTATACCTTCTATCTGTTTTGAAAATTGAATCTCTTCTACACCTTTCTGTACTAATTTCTTAGCTTCTTCTATATCACTTTCATTTTTTACTGCTATGAAAGGAGATCCTGCTATTACATTTTCCAGATTAGGTGCTGCTATTTTTGCGCCAGCTGAAGCTTCTATTTCTTCTATAGGTTTAAATTGCTTTTCTATTCTGAGTTCTTTTAATGGCTGTGGTTCAAGTACAGTTTTTATTTTTGTAATTATTGGATTACTGCCTCCGATGACTAAATTATCATTTCTCTTAACCTTACCATCATATAAAATCACGTCTATAGTAGTTCCTAATCCTTTCATCTCCTTTACTTCAAGTATCATTCCCTTTCCCACATCAGAAAGTTCAAGCTTGCCTTTTAAAAAATTCTGAGCTAATCCAGCAAGCATCATCAACAACTCAGCAATACCTTCTCCTGTATGTCCAGATAAAGGAACAATAGCTATCTGTTTGTAAAGTTATCAACTCGATCAAACCTTTCAGAATCAAAACCTCTTTCTGCTAGCTGTAAAACTATATTATAAATCTTTTTATCCAAGTCTTCCTTAATATCATCTCTTTGTTTGACAAAAGTATCAAGAAAGCACATGTCTTTGTTTGGGAACCATCCTGACAGCTTGTCTATCTTGGTTGCCGCTACTATGAATGGAACTTTAAACTCTTTTAAAAGCTTCAGACTTTCATCTGTTTGTTCTTTGAACCCTTCAAAAATATCTACTACCAGAATAGCTATATCTGATACAGAACCACCACGCTTTCTTAAACTAGCAAATGCAGCATGACCAGGTGTATCCAATATTAACAGACCAGGAACTTCGATTTTTATCTTAAATTTATCTAAAAGATTACCGCAAAGTTTCTTGATAGTATCTATAGGTATGTAACTTGCTCCTACATGTTGGGTTAACATGCCTGCTTCAGACTTGGTTACAGTGGTTCCTCTTATTTTATCTAACAATGTTGTTTTTCCATGGTCTATATGACCTACTGTTACTATAATTGGGCTACGTATGCTATTTTTCAAATTTATCACCTATTATTATCGATAGTTTATAAATAAGAATGCTGAATTTATATTTATGAAAGGAATATCAGAGATAATCGCTGTTATAATGATACTTATGATTGTTATAGGTCTTGCTGGTACAGCTTTTGTATATATTCAAGGTTCTCTTTTAGGAAGAACAGCAAATCAAATAGAAATTCAAGATGTTTCTTGTGCAGCCGGTTCTCCAGGAACAATATATATTACAGTAAAGAATTTAGATCCGCAATTAAGCATAACTCCTTCAGAAGATTTAATAGTAAGGTTAGACAATGTTCCTGTTACACCAACATGGTCTGGAGATATAGCTGCTCAAAATAATGGTGTCCAGGAATTGTCATGTGCATTATGTGATTCAGGCAGTACACATGTCATAAGGGTCATAGGACCAAGCAATGTAGTAGAACGTTCTGCGATCTGTGTGTAGTTACTTTTTTTCACTTTCTTTTTTCTTTGTGTCTAATTTGCTCTTCAGCTTTTTATCTTCTTCCTTATGTTTCGGTAATTTCCCCATAATTTCTTTTAAAATGTTCTTTTTTGGAGCCTCGAATTTATATCCAGAACTTGAAGAATAAGATGATTTTGAAGGCGGTAGGAAAAGATACAATAAAACCACAGCCGCTACCACCACAGGTATGGCTATTATAAGAATGCCAAACAGAGAGCCAAAATCAGTTCCGCTTATTTTATTTATTTCTGATGTCGTATTTGTTATCAAGCTTTCCAAAGACCCTAAATTTTGATAAGCATTTAAGTAATCTCCTTCACTTAAATAACCCTTAGCTTCTGTAAGTTGAGATTTAAGCTGCGACAATAAGTCTTCCGCAATTGTAATATTCACATCTGCTGTTTTGGACTCATTTAGCCTTTTTTCAAGTACTACAAACTTTTCGTCATATTCAGCTATTTTAGAGTCTATGTAGATTTTAGTTTCGTTGTTTGGTAAAACTTTTAAAGTGAAGCTTGAATTAACAGTCCTATTGGCATTGTATGCTCTAAAATTCCCTTGATACTCGCCTATTCCTAGTTTAGAAGAATTAAATGTGATTACAAATACAGCACTTGAACCTTTGCTTAAAGAAACGCTTGTTGAAGTGCTGCTCCAAACATCAGAAATCAAATCATCTATTGTAAAACTTATTGTTTGGTCTTCCGTGCCACTGTTTTTCACAGTTATCGATGTCGTATTGGTCAAATTTTGCTCAACTAAAACAACGCTAGGAGGACTGACAAAATTGAAAAATACAGAATATCCAACTACGTTTAAATATTTAGTATTTGTAGCAGCTGTATAGTTTTGTGTTGCCGTATTATTGCAATCAAATTGATAATACCCTGTAGATATCGATGCAACATAAGGATTTGCAACATATGTAGAATCTCTACTCAAAGATAGAGTCAGAGTGCTTGGTGTTGATGAGCATGATACATTTACTTCTGTATAATTATAGACTTCCAAGTCAGGTTTTATAGAAACTGTAACAACTGGCACATCTTTAGCTATGGTGAAATCAGTTTTATTTGTCGAATTGAAACTGTTAAAGGAATTATTGGCGTAAATCTTATAATAGAAACCACCAGCAGGTATACTTGCATTGTAACTAGAAACATTTGTACCAGGCCATCTGAACATAGTATAATTAGTG
>CAZPID010000003.1:0-17899 GCA_964586885.1 uncultured archaeon
TGCGTAACATTCGGGGGCGGGGAGCCTACTGTAGACATGGAATACGTCTTAGAATTGATGAGAATTAATAAAAAAAATGGGATTTCTAACTTGCTTGTAACAAACGGCTATATCACAAATGATGTGAATAAGAAATTGATTAAGTTTATAGACGCTGTAACTATTGAAGTATATGCTTCTCTTGAAAAGGGGTTCTATAAAAAATATTGCTCTGCGGACAACATCAAACCTGTAACAATTTTCATGAAACAGATGAAAAAACACAACGTGCATATGGAGATTTCAAATTTTATAATATCTAAAGTTGGAGAAAGCATGGATGCGTTTAAGAATCTTGTAAGTTTTATAACCAATGAACTAGACACCCACACTCCATTGCATCTTATTCCATTTAAACCAGAAGGCAAATTATCTAATCTACCTAAAATATCACAGTCTGCTATGGAAATATTTTATGAAAAGGCTAAGGATTATGGTATGAGAAACGTGTTTGCCCATGGTATTCCTGGCAAAGAAGATACTTTATGTTATAATTGTGATAAAACTTTGATAAGGCGGGTGAAAGGGGTTGTAAAGGAAATTAATCTAGAAATAGGAAGATGTACTGCCTGTGGTTTGAAGATGAATATTATTGATTATCGTAGCAGAGGTTGAACGATTTATAAATAAGATGTAAAATATAAACAAATAAGCTTGTTAAATAATTCTTTATAATTATGAAGATACTGTTAGGGATATGTGCTGTATTATTATTGATGCCTAGTGCCTATGCTCAGGTGTCATACTATGGTATTGATAATGTGATTAACAGGGATAACAGTATAGATGTGAAAATGACTATTACATTTTCTGAAATTATAGAAAATTTTAATTTTATCTTTCTTGGTAGTATAAACAACTTTAAAGCTGTAAGCAATGCTGGCCCTGTAGACTGTAATTTAGAGTCTGATGCCGTTACCAATGTAAATTGCAAGCTCTCGCTCACGCAAGAAAAGAGAAACTTAGAGATAACTTTCACAACGGACAGTCTTGTAAAGGGCTTGGGCAATCTATTGTTCTTTGACGGGGATTTCAACATAAACAAAAATATGAATTCTGTTTTTGTTTCAGTTAAGATTCCAGAAGGCATGATATTAAGCAGCAACAATAATACTTATCCTACTTTGCCAATTGGTTCCAATACTATTAGCGACGGCAGGCATATAATAGTGACATGGAGTTTGTTTAACATAACTCATAATTCTTTGCCTAAGTTTCAGCTGGCATATGAACCTCTTTCCGTGGCATCAAGCATTCCAAGTTATGTGTACTTCATAGTAGGCGTTATTGTTGCAGCATCTGTTTCATTCATAATAGTAAGAAGGATGAGAAAGCCGAAAGATGTAATTTTTTCTGTACTTGACAAGTATGAAAAAAGTGTTATGGATTGTGTAGTTAACAGCGGTGGAACAGTAAACCAGAAAAAGATAGTACAAGAAACGAACTTATCTAAAGCTAAGGTCAGCAGGGTCATTAAAAATTTAGTAAACCGTGGCTTAGTTGAAAGTGAGAGGCTTGGTAGAACAAGCAAAATTAAAGTCATAAAGAAAGGCTTTGGTCATTTCTAATTGCGGCTACTTGTTTTTTCTTTTCCAGCGTATCCAGAAAGTATCATAGATTCTTCTTCTCCAACTTGTCTTAGACATCTTAAGCTTTTGTCTAACATGGAAGTATCTTCTCTTAACCTTCATATAATTAATTTATTGTTTCCTAAGTTTTATTTAACATACAGCCAAAGCAGGGGTCGCCTAGTCTGGTCAATGGTGCCAGCTTGAGGTGCTGGTGGATTAGTTCCTTCGTGAGTTCAAATCTCACCTCCTGCATAAGATATTAATAGGTAGGATATTCTTTGTATCGCCTACAAGTAAAATTGAGTGGGACTAGAAATTCTATAACTTTAATGATTTCCTTAGTTGCTTCTTGTCAACTTGAAAACTCTTTAAGCTGCTCTTTCCTAAGTCGACATAGAATTTATCTACTTCAACTGCAACTATATGGGCACATCTTTGAGCTACAGAATAAGCTTCTTCATTGTCCACATCAATGTATTTAACATGAAATTTTGTTTCAAGATTTTTAGGTAAATTATAATATACTTTAAGTTCTTTTTTCAAAAAATCATTTGCTTCAAATTTGTCAAAAGCGCGGAAATTATTCTCTATGGATTTTCTTCTAAGTATTTCTTCTTCCGGTACTTTTAACATAATCGTTAGATTAGGTATGTTTAGATCAGACTTGTTTATTGATTCCAGCCATTTAAAATCAACAGTGCCTATTAGTCCCTGATAGATTAATGTGGTCAGCAGAGATCTTTCTTGTATAACAACATATTGCTTATCGGACTTTTCTAATGGTTTTATAAAACTTTCATAGTGATGTAAGTGATCTAGCGCATAAGTTAGGGCGAATACTTTTTGTGATATTTTGTCTGAAGAATTTCTCAATACTTTTGTAAAATGTCCTGTTATTAATGTGCTGGGCAGTTCTGTTTTTTTAATTTCTATTTTTCTGCCTCTTAAAACTGGCCTTAAATATTCTACAATCAAGTTAGAGACAGTGCTCTTACCTGAGAAATCAGTACCGTCTATACTTACAACAAACACGGGCATACTTCTTATATTATTTTAATTAACTTAAATCATTTTGGTACGTTTTTAATGCCATTTTTGATTATAGACAATGGAAGCATAGCACATTTCAATCTAACAGGACTTAAATTTATTCCTAAAATTTTTAAAATATCTTCCCTGTCCAAGCTTTCAATTTCACTTATTTTTTTATCCTTTATAAATTCTGTCAGCATCGAAGCGGAAGATATGCTTATCACACAGCCTATACCATTGAATTTTACTTCCTTTATCTTATCTACATCTAATTTAATTTGAATCTCCAGCTCGTCTCCACATCCAGTGTTTACATCTTTTGATATAACATCTGCATTTTTTAGACTACCGAAATTTCTTGGATTTTTATAATGGTCTATGATTTTTTCTTTATAAATATCACTCATAACCAAGCACTGTCTTTACCTTTTTCAAAGCTTCAATAAAAACATCGATTTCTTCCTTTGTATTATATATATAGAAACTGGCTCTTGCACTAGATTCTATTCCTAATCTTATATGCAATGGCATAGTACAATGGTGGCCTGATCTAATAGCTATGCCTTCTTCATCTAAAATCTGCGCAACATCATGCGAGTGAATATTTTTAATATTAAAAGATATGGCTCCGCTTTTCGATTCAGCATCCTTTGGTCCATAAATTTCCAAATCTTTTATTTCACTTAATTTATTTAATGCATACTTTGTGAGCTCAATTTCATGTTTTCTAATATTTTCCATGCCAATTTTATTCAAATAATCTATTGCCGCATTTAAACCGACTGCGCCTTCTACATTGCTAGTGCCAGCTTCAAATTTTAATGGTAAATCATTCCATGCGGCTTTTTCCAGAGTAACAGATTTAATCATATCGCCTCCATACAAAAATGGTTGCATGTTTTCCAAAATTTCTTCTTTACAATATAACACACTAATTCCCATTGGTGCCAACATTTTATGACCACTAAAAACAAGAAAGTCGCAATCTAAATCTTGTACATCTACTGGCATATGTGGAACTGACTGTGCTGCATCTACCAAGACTAAGCTTTCATTATCATGTGCAATTTTACCTATTTCTTTCACTGGATTAATCGTACCTAACATGTTTGATGCATGGGTTACAGTTATTAGTTTTGTGTTTTTGGAAACTAGTTTTTCATATTCATTCATTTTTAGAAAGCCATTTTCATCTATATCTATAAAATTAAGTTTTATGCCGATTGTATCCCTAACAAACTGCCATGGAACTATATTGGAATGATGCTCCATTATAGTAGACGTTACTTCATCGTCTTTTTTTAGATTATTGAATGCCCAAGAACGCATTACTAAGTTTATTGCTTCAGTAGAGTTTCTTACAAAAATTATTTCTTTAGAGCTTCTGGCATTGATAAATTTTCTAACATTTTCTCTTGCTTTCTCATATTTTTCTGTAGCCTCTTCTCCAAGTTTGTATATTGCTCTGTGGACATTTGAATTGTAACTTTCATAGTATTCTTTTATTGCATCTATAACTTGTTTTGGTTTCTGTGTAGTTGCGGCATTATCTAAATAAACCAACTGCTTGCCGTTTACTTTTTTATTTAAAATTGGGAAATCTTTTCTAACTTTTTCAACATCAGACATGACAATCACTTACCTGTATTTATAATGACCTGTAAAAATATCAGCTGTCTTTTCAACACTTTCAGAATAATCTGACAAGTCTGTTATGTTGGTTTCACTTTCTATATTATTCCATTTGTCTTCAATCATAGCTTCTACAGATCTTATAAGTGATTTACTTGGCAAGACCCTAATAACTGGTTCAAGAAAACCTAAAGCTATAGTTTTCTTTGCCTGTTCTTCTGTTAATCCTCTTGACATAAGATAGAAAATATGCTCCAGGTCTAATTGTTGAGTGGAGGCAGAGTGCGTAGCTTTAACGCTATCTGTTTCTATCTCCAAACTTGGTATTGAATTAGACTTACATTCCTTGCTTAGCATCATAGAATGATCAGATAAATATGCCTGTGTATTCTTTGCATCTTTCAATATTTTTATCATTCCTTTGAACAAAGCTTCTGACTTGTCTTTCAATATTGCCTTTGTAGTAAATTTTCCTTGTGTATTAGGTGATGAATGTATAAGTCTAGAAAACATGTCTAACTTCTGTTCAGAATTTCCAAAGAAAATATCATTGTATACTAGTTCAGCGCCATCATGATTTAAATAACATTCAATTCTATATCTTGTAAGTTTGCCGCCAAAATTTAATGAAAATGCTGAAGACAAGCCATTTGAGAAAATGCTCCTATTTATTAAATTTTCTGTTTCTTTACCAGAATTTTGTAAAAACACCAAGTTGACTGACGAATTGTCTTTTACAAAAACTTCCAAATTTTCACTATACAGACAGCCTGTTGACTCATTTGAATATACTTCTTCTACAAAGTTTAAAGAACTTCCTCTATCTACAAAAATAGTTGTCCTATTAAAGATAGCACTATTTGGTTTGTCAAGTAAAAAAATGCTTCTCATAGGGACAGTTATTTTAGTATTCATCGGAACATAGATGAAAACGCCAGAATTAAACATACTGTTGTTAAGGGCTGACATTTTATCTTCTGATGTACTTTTCAATATCAAATCTTTGATTTCTGGATGCGTCTTTACTGCTGACAACATATCAGTAAATATGAAGCTTTTATTGACTAGTTTTACATTTTTCTTAATTCCGCTGCTTGTTGTTAATATAGAATTTTCAGGGCCTAAATCGTTTTCTGCTTCTTCCATCAATAAAAGTCTGTAATCAAAGTTAACATTATCAAAATTAAATCTGTTTTCATCTTCTACATATTTTAAAAACATCTGAGATTGTTCTATTGGCATTGATTTAAAAACATCAAATGATTTTGATCTAAACTGTCTCAGCCATTCTGGCTCATTACACAACTTCGATGCATCTTCTACAAAACTTTTAGAAGTTTCCATTTTCATTTTAATCACATAAGCTTATTTGCTTACCCAACAGAACCTTCCATTTCTAGCTTAATTAGTCTGTTAAATTCTACTGCATACTCTAACGGCAGTTCTTTTGTAAACTCTTCGATGAAACCAAGTACTATCATATTGACTGCTTCTTCTTCTGGTATGCCGCGGGACATCATATAAAACAGTTGATCTTCGCCTATCTTTCCTACAGAAGCTTCGTGGGTGATTGCAGCATCGTTTTCATTTATTTCCATGTAAGGATAGGTGTCTGTTCTAGATCTGTCATCAAGAATAAGAGCATCGCACCTAACATTAGACTTAACGTTTGTTGCTCCTTTAGCTACTTTAACTAAACCCCTATAGCTTGTCCTACCGCCGTTTACACAAATAGATTTGGATATTATAGTAGAGCTTGTATTTGGCGCCAAGTGCACGACTTTAGCTCCTGTATCTTGATGCTGATTTTTATTTGCAAAAGCTATTGATAAAACATTTGCCCTAGAATTTTTACCAAGCATAAAAATTGAAGGGTATTTCATAGTTAATTTAGCTCCTGTATTTGCATCAATCCATTCGACAAAAGCATTCTCATAAGCGTAGGCTCTTTTAGTAACAAGATTATAAACATCACTCGACCAGTTTTGTATTGTAATGTATTTAACATGTGCATTCTTTTTGACTATAATTTCGACAACTGCTGCATGTAAAGAATCTGTAGAATACACTGGTGCACTACAGCCTTCGATATATGTAACATCAGAATTCGGCTCCGCAATAATTAAAGTTCTTTCAAATTGCCCTATGTTTGGCCCATTTATCCTAAAGTATGCTTGCAGTGGCAATGCTACCTTCACTCCTTCTGGAATATAAACGAAACTTCCGCCAGACCAAACTGCAGAGTTTAAAGCGGCAAGCTTATTATCATTTGGAGGAATGACTTTTCCGAAATGTTTTTTAAAAATTTCAGGATGTTCACGTAGGGCTGTATCTGTATCGCAAAATATAACACCTTGCTTTGATAAATCTTTTCTAACTCTACTATAAACAACTTCACTTTCATACATTACTTCTACTCCGGCAAGGAATTTTTTTTCTGCTTCTGGTATTCCTAACTTATCATAAGTTTTTTTAATATCATCTGGCAAGTCGTCCCAGCTTTTAACTTTCTTGTCAGTAGCTCGTGTGAAATAAATTATGTCATCAAAATTTATTTTGTTAAGATCGCCTCCCCATTGTGGCATTGGTCTTGCTTGGAAAAACTTAAGCGCCTGTAATCTAAATTTTATCATCCATTCAGGTTCATTTTTAATTTTAGAAATATCTTCTACAACTTTTTCTGATAACCCTGGTGGAAATTGTATTTTATAATTGGTAGGATTCTTGAAATCGTACTTGCTGTGATCTAATTCAAACTTTTGCATTTTCAATCACCTTTCTTAAAATAATCATAACCTTTTTTCTCTATGGTTGACACCAAGCTGAAATCTCCTGATTTAACTATTTTACCATCAACCATGATATGAACAAAGTTGGGCTTAACATGTTTAAGTATTCTTTCATAATGTGTTATCAAAAGTATGCCTGCTGAGCTGGTCATAGACTTTATACCTTCAGAAATTATCTTGAGAGCATCCATGTCCAAGCCAGAGTCTGTCTCGTCTAAAATAGCAATTTTTGGATTTAGCATCAACATTTGTAAAATCTCGAATTTTTTTTTCTCCCCACCAGAAAATCCTTCATTTAGATATCTGTCGATAAATGACTCACTCATACCTAAAGCCTTCATCTTGTCTTTCAACATTGATTCAAACTGTTCTATACTAACTCCATTTCCATGTATGTTTGAGTAAGCTGTCCTTAGGAAAGTGAAAATTTTAACACCTGATACTTCTATTGGATGTTGGAATGCTAAAAACAATCCAAGTTTTGCTCTTTCATTTGGTTTAAGTTTAAGAACATCTTTTCCGTCCAGTAAAATGCTACCACTTTCTACAAAATATTTAGGATGGCCCATTATAACATTTGACAAAGTAGTCTTGCCACTGCCGTTAGGTCCCATCAAAGCGTGAATCTCTCCTTGTTTTATCTTTATATTGAAGCCGTCCAGTATTTTCTTGCCATCCACGCTAACACATAAATCTTTTACTTCAAGTTCTCTAAACATTTATTTCTTTACTCCTGCTATTTCAAGTAAACAAATGAAAGGATTCAATTCTTCTTTTGAAAATACTCCTGATTTTCTACTTTTATCACATATGTCACATACTTTCAAATTAATGTTCATGTTGTTGTTTGCTATTTCTCCTGACAATGTTTTTATGTATTCCATCATACTTTTGTTTGATAAAATTCTCTTTATCTTTTTACCTCTCAAACCATTTTGATATTGTGATACTGCAGGCTGGGTCAAACCTAATTTTTCTGAAACCTCTTGTTGATTAAGGCCATAATTATTTATAAGATTGTTTGCTACGATTGCTCTAACTGCTGGCAATATATCATTGAAGATGTTTTCGCAAAATACTTTATTCATATCTTAATTAATTGCATTTAAAGAATATAAATATAACGATGTTATTAAAATCAACAAAAATGATTAAGTCTATACTAAAATTATGAACTATGTAACTAAAGATATCTTGAAAAAAGTTTATTCTAAAAGAAATCTATGGTCGCATAAAGGACAGTATGGAAAGCTTTTAGTTATAGCTGGTAGTGAAAGGCATACTGGATCAGCTATATTCATTGGTATGGCTGCTTATCATGCAGGATGTGATTTAGTTTATTTGACAGGGCCGCAAAGGCCAATGGATGTGGCTGCAAACTATTCTCCTGTTTTAATAACACAACCTCTGGAAGGGAAGCAATTGGAACTAAGACATATATCAGAAATACTTTCCATGATAGAAGAAGTAAGAGCAACAGCTGTAGTAATAGGTCCTGGTTTATGGAGAAGTCAGAGAACGAGGGAAGCTGTAGTTGGATTGATTAATGAAATTAATCTGCCAATGGTGCTTGATGCTGATGCTATAAGAGCTATTAGCAATGATAAATATGTTTTACGTAAAAAGAAAGCTATCTTAACGCCCCATGATAATGAGTTTTTGGAATTAAGTGGTATGAAAGTTCCTAGAGAAAATTTGGGTGAAAGAATTAAAGCTGTAGAAAAGGAAGCAAATCGCATTAAGTCTGTGATAGTTTTGAAAGGTAATGTAGATGTGATAAGTGATGGTAGTCAAACATTTTTAAACAAGACTGGTGATGTAAGATTGACTAAAGGTGGATGTGGAGACACATTGAGTGGTATATGTGGAGCATTGGTTTCTAGAAACGTTGAATCATTCACTGCAGCATGTGCATCTACATACATTAATGGTGTTGCTGGTTGGCTAGCTGCTAGAAAATATGGAGAAAGTTTATTGCCGACAGATTTGATAGAAGAAATTCCTAATGTTATAAGATTTTAGGCTGGTTTAAGCCTTTCAGCAATGTTTTTCAGTTCTGACATCGTATTTTTTATTTCTTTTAGATTAGCAGATTTTTCAATAGAATCTTCCACTGAAAACTTCAGCAAGCTATCTGGATTTATCCTATAAGGGTCTTCTACCTTGTCTTCCAGAGACTTGATTCTGTCCCAACTGTGACCTTGAGTACCGAAAAATTTCTCAACTTTTTCTTTTACTAGAGGGAACGTGTACTCTATAATCCTTACGACGCCATTATCTGCTATGTCCCAAAAAACACTGATGTTTTCATTCTCATTTTTGGCATTCATAAATGCTTTCACAGGATTAAACTTTAGCCTTTTGCCTGTGTAGAATGGTATTTGAAGTCTGTCCTTATTTAAATCCTTTGGACGTGGTTCATTTTTTAGTTCAAATCCAAATCTGTAGTTAGGATCGTCTTCTCTATCTGAAAGTGTAATTGACGGTTCGAAACCCTCGTTCTCCAGACTTTTTGCTAACTTTGTTAAAGGCAAGAACTTTGATATCAATTTGGCTTTTTCTTCTATAGAAACTTTGTTTATCTTTGGTGGATCTGATTTTTCTAACTCAGGCTTGTATTCAAGAAAATCTTTTAATCTGTTGTAAAGAGCATCGAAAGCGTCCAATCTTTTTTCTAGTCTTGATAGCACTGACTTGCTATCTTTCCACTCTCTCATATTATTTTTAGAAATGCCCATTAATTCTTGTCCCTTGTAAAAGCCATCAGTATCATCTGTTAATGATTTTACTCCTTCAAAGCTTGTATATTCTGTAGAATAGCCCCCTGTCCAACCTCTAAAGCTTATGTAATCTCCACCTTGATTGTCAAATTTTAATTCATCGTCTTTTACAACTATTTTGAAATTATAAATACTATCTGTATCGGAATTTAATTCTTTGTTATATTTGTCCAAAATTTTATCTAATTCAGCTTTTTTTTCAGGAGTTAATTTTATATAGTCTTCAAGTACAGAGGAAGTTTTAAAAACATTCTTATCTTTATCATACGATAGTTGTATAAGATTCAGCCTTCCAAAACCAATGTGTCCAATGGCATTTAATATTCTAGCTATTTTCTTTCCTGTTTCTCCATCGCATGATATTTGTTCTTGAGCTTCTGCATTTATAGTAAAGGAATTCTTTTCTGAATCATAAAAGATATCAAGAAAGTTGTGCCCACCCCTGAAACCAACGTTAAAATGATGGTTGTCATCTATTTTTGCATATCCTTGATGATAAAGTCTTAAAGACAATTTCTCCTTTAGTTTTGGATACAACATTATTTGTGTGTTATTTATATCATAGGAAATTTTCGGGTATTTTGAGCAAATTTTATCAAGTTCTCCTAAAATTGGGCTAAAGTCAGTGGCAACAATGTCTAATGTTTTCATATAAAGTAATAATGAACGAAAGGATTTATTTGTTTATTTAATTCATATTATTAAAATCTATGCCCTAACTTTTCAAGAATTCCTTTCATTTTCAAGCTGTCATTCTCTAGCACTGGACTTTCGCAGATTATTGTAATGTTGATTTTCCTTTTCAATATTTCTTCAGCCAATGGCTTGAAAGGTGGATTATCACTTATAGGTTCATGTACATCTACAAATTTTTCTCCATCCCACTTTACACCTTCAAAATGAGAATGTAGATGCTTCAGCCCGAAATTTTCAATCTTATCAAATATTTCAGAATAGTTTATCTTTCCATTGTTTCTTACGTAAACATGAGCAAAGTCTACAACTGGAATACATTCTACTTTTCTACAAAGATCAATTACTTCGTCTAATGTGCCAAACTGTTTAAGCCTGCCAGCTGTCTCTATACCGATCTTAGTTTTACTGAACTGGCTTACAAGATCTTTTAGTTTTGATGAAATTTTATTTATAGCCTCATTTGAATTTAGATTACCATAGTAAGCTGAGTGGACTACAACTATATTTGCTCCCATGTCTTCCGCTCTTGAAGCACTATCAAATATTCTCCTCTTAGAAGACTCTAGTACTTTTTTGTCTGTTGAACACAGGTTTATGAAGTAAGGCGCATGTATGGATAGTTTTACATTGAACTTTCTAGCAACTTTACCGACTTCCTTTGCGTTTTCTGAATTTAAATAAACATTTCTTACAAAGGCAATTTCCATAGCTTGCAATCCTAATTTGGAAACAGCCTTTACTCCTCCTGCTGTATTTGAATCTTTTGCTGTATGCGGAATGCCCGCAGTTCCAAGAAATATCATAAATGACTTTATTCTTTTTATTCTAATAATCAGACTTAATTTTAACAATATAAAACACAAATTTAATTCATGAAAAGGGCATTGCTTTTAGGTATTCTTTTAATAGTCTTATCAGGAAACGTATATGCTGCAGTATTTACATCATCAGCTTCTCCAACAGTTGTTAATTCTAGTTCAATACAATTTATAAACTTTACAATAAATAACGTGGATTCTTTAGCAATAAAAGAGGTAAATATAAGATTACCTCAAGGATTTTCTTATGTAGGAAATGCTGGCACTAGCGAAAGTGCTTCTTTTACCTTGGTTGATGATGTTTTAAGATGGCATACTTTCCAACTATCCCCAAGTTCAACTGGGTATTTTTGGTTTAAGTCTACTAATCCTCTATCTTTAGGCGAGTATAATTTTAATGTCTCAGCAATTGATACCAACGATGCAGATCATTCTCTGTTAGTAAATGTTACTGTTGTCGATAATACAGCTCCGACATGGTCTAACCTAGCTAGTTCTGCTGATTCTACAGCAACCTATAAGCCTGATGCCATTTACGATTTCAACATAACATGGAATGATAACATAGAATTATCCACGGTCTATATAGAACATAACTTTTCAGGAACTTTGCAAAATTACACAATTTCAAGCCAGAATAATCTATTCAAGTATAATTATACAGGACTAAACGTAAGTGATTATGTATGGAAGTTCTATGCTATAGATTCATCAAATAATACTAATTCAACTACACAATCAATTTTGACTATAGATAAAGCTAAGAATTTAATAAACGTAACGATTGGCGCAGATTTGAATAAAGATGCCAATGCTAATTATAATGAACAACTTTTAGTAAAAACAAGAGTGGATGGCGCAGGAACAATTTCCTTATTTCAAGATGACATTCTTGTAGCTTCTCAGCCAGGCGTATCATTAACTTATTCGACAGCTTCGTTATCACTAGGTCAACATACATTTAAAGCAATAGTCACATCTGTAACAAATACAAATTATTTGGAAAATTCTACTGGTGTAACTTATACAGTAACAGTTGATTGGCCGCCTCCAAAATGGACAGTTAATGTCAACATTGCAGAATCATATTCGCCGGATTTTATATCTAAATTCTCTGTGGATTGGACAGATGTAAACGATCCCAATGGATTTAATGTTAGTATAATAGAGATGAATTTAACTGGCTCTCCAAAAAACTACACAATGAATAGAACTGCGGGCACCAACACCACATTCTTTAATGTGATTCTGCCAGCTGGTACATTCTACTGGAAAGCATATGCCAACAATTCTTTAGGAACCTTTAATTCTACACTCAAAAACAATTTTACTGTTTTGAAAGCTTCTCCTGCAATTTCTTTGGATATAAATCATATTTATTGGCAAGTCCAACCCAACTTAGAAGTTAATGTATCATGTACTACCCCAGCTAACTTACAGCTTAGACTTTATAGAAATGGTACAAAGGTTGATAACCCGGATGTAAATAATTTCGATTCAGAAGGCAATTATCTTTATGTATGTAACACTACTTCTGAAAATCAAAACTATACTTTTGGTAATAAAACTCAACTGCTTACAATAACAACAAATCCGTCTTTCATTTTAAAACTAGAAATATCCGCAGAAGATGATTTAATTTCTGTAGTTCAGGGCCATAGCAATTCCACAACTTTTAAAGTTATAAACATGGGGAATTTAGCGCAAAACATCGAACCCTTCATAGCTGGTATTCTTAGAAACAATTATGATGTATCCCCTTCTTCCTTTACATTGAATCCTAGGGGAAATGTAAGTTTTAGAGTAACATTTGCAATTGGTGAAAAGGAGAAAATAGGTGATAAAGATCTTAGTTTTATATTTCAAGTTTCCAATGTTACGCCAAGCTATGACTTTGTACTTAGAGTACTGCCTTCAGATGAAACTGTTAACTCCTTACAAAGCGACATTACTCTTCTTAAGTCTGAAGCGGGTTTGTTGCTAAGCAAAATTTCAGCGCTCAAATCAGAGGGAAAGCAGACAGTTAACATAGAAAGCTTGTATGAATCATTTGTAGAAACTTCTAAACAAGCTGAAAATTATTTCAATCAGAAAGACTATTACAATTCAGCTATTCTTATAGATGCAACTAAAGAAACTTTAGACCAAATAAATTTCTTGTTATCGGCTCCAATCGATACAACGAAAGTTGTAGAAGGTGAGGGAATAAGTCCTTTCATATGGGTTGTTATTATTATTTTAGTTGTCGGTGTTCTTGGCTATTTTGTTGGCTATAAAAAAATCTATGTTAAATACGAATTCGATAGACTCAAAAAGAAATGGGGAAAACGTTCAAAGTAATTAATTTTACAAAGACTTTAAATATTCTATAATAATACATGCGCCAGTGATCCAACCTGGTTAAGATACAAACGATAGGTATAGGCTTCCCAAGCTTGGTATTCGGGTTCAAAAGTTGTAAACTGAAAGTCCCGACTGGCGCATTAAAAATATAAAATAAGAAACATTATCAAAGCCATCAATGACATACCAAAATCTTCAATTATAGTAACACTTGTCAATGGCACTTTTATTAAAGTTCCCAAACAAACGCATTGGAATTTTATCTTCTTCATAATACTTCTGATAACGCCTAAACCGCTGAATCCCATTACTGCTATTGTAACTAAATTTACAATGATTGGCTCGAACTGCACTAAGTATGCTAGTCCTAATGAAAGTTCAATAAAAGGATATACGTATCCATACTGGGGAATCTTCGTGCAAGTAAATCATAAGTAGAATAACCATGGGCAAATCCTTTTATATCTAAAAGTTTAAATCCAGCAAAGACTAGGAAAAATACTGCCATAAAATAAGAAAGCGCAGTTGATAAAGAAAATGTGCCTAATTGAAAATCTTTAATTGCAAGTGCAAACGTTACTAGGCTTATTAATCCTACTATAATTATCAAAGGCTTGTAGGTGGCTAACTTTGATTTTTTGTTTTCAGTTGCATGGTCTTTATGTTCTGCAGTAACTTCATTAGATATATTTCCAACTTTTTCCAATTTCATTCCACATTTAGAACAAACGCCTGGCTTATCAGAAACAACGTCTGCGTGCATTGGACATACATATTTTTCTTTGTTCATTTTTTCACCATATTTCATATTAAAGTTATGGGGGGATATATGTAGTGTCCGAAAAAGTTCCGCTTTGTGAGAGTGGGAAATTGAACGCTTTTTAAGAACGAAAGGTCACAAGCTTATTTTTTCTTAATTTTCCTCATTATTATATCGATAAGTATTACTATCAAAAATGTACCTGATACAAAATTAAATATAGTCTTTATTATTTCTCTATCTATATCAACAATAGCAATATGATATATCTCATTTGGCATTACTTCAATGATTACTCTTAAATAATCATATTTTAAATTCGAATTTGCTGGACTAGTTATTTCGCATTTTTCACATTCTATCTTATATTTTAGAGGTATAAGTAATTCTATCAACAACTTTGATGGGGCATTGTACTTTAGTCTCATTTCTGCTATATCATTTTCTATGTAAAACAGTCCATGACTGGAGTAAAAATAATTAGATTCCCATTTTTCGTAAGCTGTCATTTTTAATTGGCTGGGAACCATAAAATTAAAGTGTAGACGTCGAGGTGTTTCTCTATATTCTACTATAAATGTTTTATCATTATCTTTAAAATTGCCTATTGGCAGAGGAACCGTTTGTATCTTCTCCACGGTTTGTGCAGTTTTATTTAAGTAAAAGACGGACGATTTAGAAATATCTTGGGTTTTGAATGGAAAAACAACCAAGTAAATTGGAAAATTGCCGTCTAATGATAAATTATCGAATTGTAAAAAATTTTCCCGAGTCATTGATACCATATGGTCGCCTATGTTTTTTATGGGATTCGGAAGGTATTCTAATTCTGGAGAATAACAGCCAAAATAAACTCTAAAATCCTTTTGCAACGAATTATCGATGCTACTAATTAGACAGTCTTCGTACTTTATTCCATCTTCTATGCTTTTCACATCCGAATAAAATTCAAACATATCAATAGAAAGTTTCTCATAGAAGTATGGAAAATTCATTGTAAAAGTTATAAGAAGTACAATCAAAACACTCAAATAAACGATGTATTTCACAATTTTCATTATAAGAAAATAGCTACTAAAACTATTTATTTATCCTCTACCATACTCTATTCACTGTCGAGGTGAACAGAATATGGTAGATAAGGACTTAATTAACAATTCGAATTCTTCCAATAAATTTCTTTTCCTAGACGGCTATGGTATAAATGTGAGACTGGATGACGGAAAACTGATAATACAAAATGGTGACGGTTATAAAAATGTTTTCTTTCCAAAGAGATTCCCATTCACCAATATCATAATTTATGGCACAAGAGGTTCGATAAGCTTTGAGGCTATAAGATGGCTGACCAAACATGACGTACAGATAAGCATATTGAACTGGAACGGGAAGTTGTTAACAACAATTCTACCGCCTGAAGCCAAGCAGACAAAGACCAAATTTTCTCAATATAGAACTTATGAAACTTCTAGAAGAATGATTATAGCTAAAAAATTAGTCGATACCAAGATTAAAAGAAGCAAGGTAGTATTGAGTTGGCTGAAGAAAAAATATCCTTTTGTAAACGATAAAATAGAAAAAGAATACAAAAGATTGCCTAAAGCAAAAGATTTGAAACAGTTAATGAACGTTGAGGGAAGAGTTGCTAAAATATATTGGAAACAGATAGCTAAACTATTCGACAAGAAATTTGATTTCATCACCAGACAATATAGCAACAGACCAATGGGTGCTGTAGACCCGATAAATGCCCTGTTCAACTACGGCTATTCCTTGCTTGAAGCCCAATGCAGAAAAGCTATCAATTCTGTCGGTTTAGATACTCATGTTGGGTTTCTGCATGAAGTGACTTTGGGCAAAGAGCCTCTGGTATATGACTTGCAAGAACCTTTCAGATGTCTGGTAGACTTGGCTATAATCAGTGGGTTAGAAAAAGATATCTTTAACAAAAAGGACTTTATCAGAACCGAAAATTATAATATCAAACTAAGGTCTAGTGGTGCAAAGAAGCTGATTAAAGAGTTTGAGGCACAGATTAACAAAAAGGTATACTATAGAAACAATTGGTACAGCTGGCATTACATAATTCTGCTAAAGACACAAGAACTGGCACAGTACTTAATTGGTAAAAGAAAGGAGCTAAAGTTTGATTTGCCCAAGATGGAATTGGAAAGAATAGATACCCTTAAACTTAGAGAAAAGATACTCAAGATTCCTTATTCAAAAACTAAGAAGCTAGGCATGAGCAAAGGTACTCTGTGGTATTTGAAGCACAATGCCAACTCTGATAAACCATTTAAGGTTTATAGAAAAGTTAGAGAAAGGATGAAAAAACTATAATTGCATACCTTTCTCAATTATTATCTTTCCGTCAGAAACAGAAATCTTAACAATAGTCTTTTCATTCCATCCTAGAGCTTTAGATTCTGGCGTAACGAATACAACATAGTTATCATGCCATCTTACAAGTTTCTTTGCCCTCTTGCTTTTAACTTTCAAAGAACTCACTAAAGAGAAATGGGTAATAACACGTTATGATAGTTAGACGTGCTAAACGTGTTATTTATTGAGATTTGATTAAAAATATAATTATAATATGGCGGTTAGAAAACAGTCGAAATATTATTTAAAATCATGGCATCTACTAGCATTTACAATAGTTTTAGGTTTGTTAATCATAGGTTGGAGTCTTCCACTCGTATTTTTAATCAATTTTTTCATGGGATTCTATCTTTCACACAGAGCGTCAAAACTAAAGTATAATGACAAAACACAGTGGCTCCTACTTATTGTTGGGTTCTTGTTTGGACTATTTGTTTTAATATGGTTGGTATTTAACAGGATTGTAAGAAAAACATCTTTCGGAAAAGAAATTGAAAGACTCATCAAATCTCAGCTACCGCCTGAAAAATATGTGGTGAAACCAAAGCCTAGTAAAACTTTACTCGAAAATATAGGAGCAACAACAAAAACAGTTATTAAAACAATTGTGTGGATTTTTATTGGCGGGTTTTTATTAATAAGTCTCTTAGGTTTGGGTTTTATTCTTGGTATTTTTTCTACATCAGAAATACCTGATTACCAGCCTGTGCCTAATGTACCTAGTCCTCAGAAACCCCAGAAATCTACCTCAGAAAATTCAATAACTATTTTACAAAATGCTTATAATAAACTAGCAGAAGAATATAACAAACTTTTTTATAATTACACTTTGATTAAGGCTTATGCCAAAGAACCCCCTTATACTACGATAGAAGGCAGAAATGCAACATTTGCTTTTTGGTACAAAGATTATGTTAAATATTGGTCTATTGATATGGACAAATATCGCTCAGACATTTATTTCAGTAATTTGTTTAATACATATTCTCCAGATTTTATAAACTCTATGATAACAAGTACTGAAAATATAGAAACGAAGAAACTTTTAAGTAAATTC
>CAZPID010000004.1:0-12745 GCA_964586885.1 uncultured archaeon
CTGACCACAGTTTGCCATACATAACTACAGTTGCTTTGATGGATGGAGAGGTCACAGATGATCAGTATAAAACAGAAAGATTTAGGGATGAAAAAACTTTAAAGTTTCTTGATAATGTTGAAGTTATAGAAAAACCAGAATTTACTAAAGCTTATGCTAAAAATGGTATAATAAACAAAGTCACTCTAAAGCTCAAAGATGGTAGAACACTTTCAGAGCAAGTAGATTTTCCAAGAGGACATCCTAATAATCCTATGAGTGATGAAGAAGTTGAAGAAAAGTTTAAACGACTAGCAGGTAAAACTTTGAGTGAAAGTCAAGTAAAAGAAGCATTGAAATTTTTATGGGATTTTGATAACGTTAAAAACATAGAAGAACTCTTTCCGTTGTTTGTTTTAAAATAAATTTAAATCCATAAATCTTATTCATCTTTAATTTCGTCTTTATAATTTACAGCATCAGGCACGTATAATCTACCCCATCCATAGTCTGAATCCTTGCCAGGCGGTCCTAAGTCTTTTGCTGTATTAAACAAGGCTTTTTCTACTTGGTCAGGCGTATATTCAGGGTGCGCATGTTTTATCAAAGCTATCGTTGCACTTATTATTGCAGCTGCTTCACTTGTTCCTGATCCAGCACTATACTGGCCTTCTAGCTGAGGAGCAAGTACATCTATACTAGGAGCAGTAATATCTAGCGGATATCCTCTGCCTGAATAACTTACAACATGATCATTTACATCTACTGAACCAACAGTTATTGCATAACTTATACAACCAGGCGTAGAAATTCCATCAGTTCCATGATTTCCGGCTGCTATGACTACCATAACCCCTTTATCTCTTGCATATTTGATAGCATCTGTAAATGCTGGAAACAACTTGTCACAATGATATTTATAAGGGCTTGATGCCAGGCTTAAGTTTATTGCATCTGCATTGAAATCATCTTCTGTTCCATAAATTCTATCAGGTCCATTAACTGCCCAATAAATTGCATCGATTATATTACCCCAGTATGTTTCACCATTATAATTAGCAACCTTTCCTACTATTATTTCTACGCCTGGTGCTATACCTTTTGCTTCAGGATTTATACCATCAGCAGCTATAATCCCTGCCATACTAGTTCCATGACCATTATCATCCATAATATCAGTACTGTTAGTGATAAAATTGTGACCACGGCCTTTGTAGCTTGACTTTAATTCTGGATGATTGTAATCATAACCTGAATCTAATAATACAATCTTTCTTCCTTCACCTGTATTTCCTGATTCATGTACTAAATCTGCTCCTATTTGTGTTTTAGCTGTAAAATTTAAAGATGCTATATTACTTTCATTTTTTTTATCCATTGAATTATATGACACAGTTTTATCTTCTTCAGCAAAAGCTTCTTGTGGATCAAATGTATCTGATGCTCCTATACCACCAGTTAAAGCTAGCATTACACCAGTTGTTATTGCAGCTAGAGGTTTCCAAATACTATTTTTAGTTTCTTTTTTACTAACATTTTTATATTCATTGTTATTTTCTATTATATTGTTTTTCATTTCATCAAATGCATTATAAACAGCTCTTTTAGCTAATTCTACATGTTCTTGTAATTCAATATTCTTAGGCTTCTTTACCATTAATTCATTATAAAATTTCATAGGATCAAAGTCAAACGTACTATAAAGTTCCTTTGTAGTCATTCCTAATTCCTTAGAAATATAGTCTGCTTTGCTTCCAATTTCACGACATACGTTGATTACGTTTGATTTATGACTATTTGTTAAAATTGTCCGTAATTGCATTTAGTTCACCTGATATTCTTATAGTAGTAAACTTTAAATGCCTTTTTATGCTGAAGACTTCTTTATAATTTTTAGATATTGTAAAAGTAATCTCATTATTACATAACTTCTAATGTTAAATTTTCTAAATTATTTAGAGGGTTTATAAGATACTTTCTTACCTTTCCACAAACTTCTATCTCCCCAAAAACCTAAACGCCAAGCATTAAATTCAACAATATTTTTAGGATTCATCATAAGATTAACATTTCTATCAACGTTTTTCAAATACCATTTGAATGTTTTTCTAGCCTCATCATCCTCTGGAGAAATCTCGAACATGAATTTATCAAACCCAAATTTATCCGCCAATCCAAAAATAACATCTTTTCTCCATTTTTCTGGAGGCAGACCTTCTGTTATTCCTTCTGCTTCTACCATTATCATGTAAGCTCCAGCTTTCAAAAATGCTTCAACTTCTTTTATAACTTGATCCAGAGTTTTTACTTCTTCTACCTTTTCTTCATATCCAAGTTCTTTAGTTCCCCCTCCAACACCACTCATTATTGTAACTTCAGGCTTAGGTTTCATCCCATATTTCTTTACAAGTTTTACTAACTCAATCTGATCTTCTAATTTAAAGTCTTCAGGATGTTCGAACATACCGCTTGAAACTTCCACAACATCAAAACCCAAACTTTTACACTCCTCCATGTATTTTTCAACATCATCGACACTTTGTACAAGTATCCTCTCGATAAATCCTCCAGTATTGACATAAACACCATATTTATGAGAAATTTCAATAAACTTTTTTACAGTTTCAACATCTAGAAGCCGTTGCGCTCCTCCACCAAATTTAAAACCATCTATATAATCTCCATAATCTTTCAAAAGCCCTTCTAACTCTGTTGTAGTAAAGGTCTCATAGTAAGGGCCCCTTATTTCTATTACACCAACTTTCCTAGGCTTAGGTGGAAGTTCATTAAGTTTTAAAAACTCAAAAGCTTTTTTGCTCATTGTATAATTATTTGTTCTAGACTTTTATAATAATTATTAATGAAAACTATCAAATGTGATGTACTAATAATAGGATCTGGTGCTGCAGGCCTAAGGACAGCAATAGAAGCTCATGACAATGGAACTGATGTACTAATTGCAACTAAAAGCAAAAAGAAAGACCCACATACAATTCTAGCTACAGGAGGCATAAACGCATCCTTAGGTTACATGGATCCACAGGACAATTGGCTTTTGCATGCTTATGATACAATGAAAGAAGGTTGGCATATAGCTAATTCGAAAGCTGTGGAAACATTATGTAAAAAAGCACCTGAAGCTGTATTAGAGCTTGTAAAATGGGGAGCAAGATTTCACAGAGACAGTAATGGCAAACTTGTTCAAAGATTCTTTGGAGCACAGATCTATAGGAGAGCTTTCTTCTATGGTGATTATACAGGAAGGGAAGTAATAAGAGTTTTATTCAGCCAAGTAAAGAAAAAGAAGATTAAGCTACAAGATGAAGTTTACATTGTTTCATTGCTTAAAAATGGTAATCAAGTAAATGGCGCTTTAGGTATAGATTTGAAAAGAGGTAAATTGGTTGTTTATCACGCAAAAGCTGTTATACTTGCTGCCGGCGGATACTCTAGAATTTACAGACGCAGTTCTTCAAGAAATTATGAAAACTTTGGTGATGGTATAAAGATAGCATTTGACGCTGGCGCTGAATTGATGGATATGGAAATGGTACAGTTTCATCCAACAGGAATGATATGGCCTCCAGAAGCTGATGGTACGCTTGTTACTGAAGCTGTTCGCGGCGAGGGAGGCAAGCTGTATAATGCTAACAATGAAAGATTTATGAAAAAATATGATCCAAAAAGAATGGAGTTAAGCGCAAGGGATATTGTTGCAAGAGCTAACTATATGGAAATTCTTGAAGGAAGGGGAACTGAACATGGAGGCGTATGGCTTGATGTTAGTCATTTATCAAAAAAGGAAATACTTCAGCGTCTACCTAGAATGTATAAACAGTTTAAAGATTTTCTTCATTTAGATATCTCAAAACAAAGAATGGAAGTAGCGCCAATTTCTCATTATTCAATGGGTGGCATTAAAGTAAATCATTCTACTGGAGAAACAAATGCCAAAGGTCTTTTTGCTGTAGGTGAAGTCACATCAGGATTACATGGTGCAAACCGTCTTGGGGGAAATAGTTTAGCTGAGACGCTTGTTTTCGGCAAGCTTACTGGTAAATTTATTTCAAAATTTGTTAAAAAAAATAAACTTTTGAATTTAGTTGATAAAAAAGTAGATAAAGCTAAAAATGAAATAGAGAAAATTTTAAAAACAAAAAGCAATGTAAAATCAGAAAAACTTAAATTTAAACTTCAGGAAACGATGTGGGAACACGTTGGAATAATTAGAGACAAGACAGGTCTTTTAAAAGCTTTAGACGAAATAGAAAAATTGAAAAAATATGTTAAAAAAGTTGGAGTGATAAATAATCTAAAGAAAAATCAGCATTTGATTGATGTATTAGATTTAAAAGCTATGATTGTTTGTGCAGAAGCTGTTGTTAAAAGTGCATTAATGAGAAAGGAAAGTAGAGGGGCACATTATAGAAAAGATTATCTAAAATTGAATAATAAGTTGTGGAAAGCTAATATTTTATGTAAGAAAAATAAAGCTAGGATAAAATTTTACAAGAATAAAATAGTTGGACCAAAAGGTAAACTCAAAGAAATTTTAAAGAAAGATATAAAAGTTGAACATCACTTACTAGAATGAAAAAGTCTTTTACCCAGACATAATTTATCATTACCATGAATAAAAATAGATAAAGTAGCAAAACCTAATGCCAAATCTCTTACACCCACGTCATTATAGCCTACAGCAAAAGCTATACTAAACAAATGTAAGCCAAGTATTAAAGATACAATTCTTGTAAATAAACCTAAACCTAAAACAACACCAAGAATAGTTTCTGATACACCATTGATAAACACTATTTGTTTTGGTTCTATAGGCATATCATATGCCCATTGTGGAAGATATCCTAGTAGATAGTCAGGATCGAATATTTGAGTCAACCCAAACCATAAAAATAAGAAAGCAACACTTAACCTAACAATTACAGGAGCATAGTCTTTGTATCTTTCTATCGATACCATAATTTAACATTTAGTTTTGAAGTATAAAATCTATTTTAGTTATAAATCGAAATTACATTTATGGATAAGCATAGAATAGAAAAAGATACATTAGGTAAAATTAAAGTTCCAAGTGATGCTTATTATGGAGCACAAACACAAAGAGCAAAAGAAAATTTTCCTATATCTAATTTAAGATTACAACAAAGATTCATCAAATCATACGCTATTATAAAAAAAGCTGCAGCATTAGCAAACATTTCTGCTGGAAAATTAAATAGAAAGATTGGAAATGCTATTGTTAAAGCATGTAATGAAATCATTGATGGGAAGTTTCGAGAACAGTTTGTAGTCGACGTTTATCAAGCTGGAGCTGGTACTTCTACCAACATGAATCTTAATGAAGTAATTGCAAATCGTGCGATAGAAATTCTTGGGAGTAAGAAAGGCAATTACAAGCTAATTCATCCGAATGATCATGTTAATATGTCACAGTCTACTAATGATACTTTTCATTCTGCTATTCACATAGCTACAGTAGAAGCAGTTTCCACACAATTAATACCAGTCTTAGAAAAATATCAGAAAGTGTTAAAAGGAAAAATTAATGAATTTAATCCTATTGTAAAATCAGGAAGAACCCATTTACAAGATGCGGTGCCTTTAACTTTAGGCCAAGAGTTCAGCGGTTATGTAATTGATCATAGAATAAAAGAAATAAAAATGGCAGCAGATGCTTTAAGGGAATTGAATATAGGTGGAACAGCAATAGGTACAGGATTAAATACATACCCAAAGTATTCTATGTTGGCTGTAAAGGAAATAAGCAAAATGACAAAAGAAAAATTTGAAGTTACAAAAAACATGTTCGCAGCTACTCAAAATATTAACAATGAAGCTGGATTGAGCGGAACTTTAAAAAACCTAGCATTAACTTTTGTAAAAATATCAAATGACTTAAAACTCCTTTCATCTGGTCCAAATACAGGATTTAATGAAATAACACTGCCAGCTGTACAGCCAGGGTCTTCAATAATGCCTGGAAAAATAAATCCTTCAATTCCAGAAATGTTAAACATGGTTGGATTTCAGGTTGCTGGTAATGATCTTTCAATTTCTATGGCATCACAAAATGGTCAACTTGAACTAAATGTTATGATGCCTTTGGTTGCTTACAATCTTTTGAATTCTATAGAAATTTTATCTAATGCTATTAATGTTTTTACTGAAAAATGTCTAAAAGGGATTAAAGCTAATAAAAAAAAGATAGAAGAGCATCTTGAAAAAAATCCAATCATAGTAACAGCATTAGCTCCTAAAATAGGATACGAAAAGGCTGCCGATGTTGCTAAGAAAGCTTACAAAGAAAATAAAACCATAAGAGAAGTTTGTATTGAAATGAAATTATTTACAGCAAAAGAATTAAATAAAATACTTAATTTTAAAAAGTTATCAGGTCTTTAAACCCATATTTTTATTCAGATATAACACTATAGTATCAATCCACACGAGAAGCAAATTTTTTCAATTCAGGTTTATAATTTACTGCGCCCCAAGCATCTAATCTACCCCAGCCATAATCTGGATCTTTACCAGGCTCTCCTAAATCTATTGCTGAATTAAATAAAGCTTCTTCAATCTGGTCTGGCGTGTATTCAGGATGAACAGCTTTAATTAGAGCAATTGTTCCAGTTACCATTGCTGCTGCATAGCTTGTACCTGAATTGTATTGATAATAAAACTTTGTAGAATTCCCAAGTGCAGGACCCATAATATTTATACCAGGCGCTACTATATCAACTGAGTGTCCTCTACCTGAAAAATCAGCTATTACATCATTACTGTCTACAGCACCGACAGCTATAGAATGACTTATACAACCTGCTAAATTAAAACCTTTATCATCATAATTTCCAGTTGTTGTAACAATACTAATGCCCTTTTCTCTTGCGTATTTAAAAGCTCCTGTCAATTCTGGATAAATATTGTCGCATGAAGTAAGTTTTAAATCCTCAATTATATTTGGATATAATTCTAATAATTCCTCGATATTCGGGCTTATACTAATATTTATTACATCTGGATTGAAATCATCTTCTGTTCCATATTGTCCATCAGGTCCATCTATTGCCCAATAAATTGCACGAATTATATCATTTGTATTACCATTGCCTTTAGAATCAAGAACTTTTGCTGGAATTATTTCTACATCTGGTGCTATGCCCTTTACTGTCCCCTTTATCTTTTTATATTCATCGTTTGATATTTTATATAAAACTTTTAATTTATAAATTCCATCTGCAGCTATAATTCCGCCTACAAGGCTTCCGTGACCTTTATCATCCATAACATCAGTGCCGTTGTTAAGAAAATTATAACCATTGCCTTTGTAGCTTGATTTTAATTCAGGATGTTCATAATTATAACCAGAATCAATAAGTACTACTTTTATACCTTGGCCTGTAATACCTGACTCATGAATCAAATCCGCTCTTATTTGTGTTTGATTTGGAAAAACTGGAAAATTAATAGGTGTTGCATCATTTTCGTTTTTTTCATCCGTTGAATTATCTTCTTCAGCAAAAGCTTCTTGCGGATCAAATGTATCTAATGCTCCTACACCACCAGTTAAAACTAGCATCGCACCAGTTGTTATTGCAACTAGAGGTTTCCAAATACTGATTTTACTTTTATTAACATTTCTGTATTCATTTTTATTTTCTTTTAAACTCTCTTTCATATCATCAAACATTTCAGGTACAGTTCTTTTAAACAAATTAACATGTTCAGGCTTGCTCATCATCAAGTCATGATAAAATTTATCAGGATCAAAGTCAAAACGATTATAAACTTCACTTATGCTCATATTTAATTCCTTAGAAATATTTTCAGCCTTTTCCCCTACCTCGTAACACGTGTCTATTACATCTAATTTATGACCCATATAGTTTCTAACAGTGCCATTTTGTATCAAAATTTTTTGTAAGCCCATTTCATTCCACCTCTTATTAATCACTAAAAATAATATGATAGTAAACTTTAAATGCCTTTCTAAATCATCGATCTAATTTTATCCATTGTTTTATATCTCATGACTAAATAATTTAATTTATGAAACGTTATGAAATTGCTATTCTACCAGGAGATGGCATAGGACCAGAAGTAGTTGATACAGCTATAAAAGTTCTAGATGTTGTCCAAAAAATATTTGGTTTTAAATTAAACTATCATTTCTCAGAAGCCGGAAATAATTGTATAGAAAAACACGGAACTAATCTACCTAAAAAAACAATAAACACATTAAAAAAAACAAATACTTGTTTGAAAGGACCAATGACTACATTATCAGACCCAAAAGCTCCGCCTAGTGTAGCAGTTACAATAAGAAGACTGTTTAATCTTTATGCTAATGTTAGGCCATGTAAATCTTTGCCGAATTCACATTCACTTAAGCCTAACATAGATTTGGTTATTGTAAGAGAGAACACGGAAGGTCTTTATTCTGGTGTAGAAAGGAAAACAAAACAAGGTGCAATAGCTTATAGAATTATAACTAGGAAAGCATGTGATAGGATTGCAAAATTTGCTTTTAAGTTAGCTCAAGAGAGAAGAAGACATTTGACTTATGCACATAAAGCTAACATACTTAGACTTACAGATGGTGTGTTTAATAATTCTGTTATTAAAATTTCTAAAAAATACCCTGATGTTAAAATAGACAGTCTACATGTAGACATAGCTGCAGCCAATCTTATAAAGAAACCGGAACTGTATGATGTAATTGTTACAACAAACTTATTTGGAGATATTTTTTCTGATCTAGCAGCACAAATAGTAGGAGGTGTTGGTCTAGTAGCTTCTGCTAACATTGGTAATAAGTATACAATGTTCGAACCTGTACACGGCTCTGCTCCAAAATATACCGGACAAAATAAAGTTAATCCGATAGCTACAATTTTTGCCGGAAAACTGATGCTAGAATATTTGGGCGAAAAAGAAGCAGCTAAATCTATAGACGAAGCTGTTATAAAAATTTTGAAAGAAGGTAAAATCAGAACTTATGATTTAGGAGGACATTCTACCACAGAAGAAGTTGGGGATGCGATAGCTGATAAAATCAACAAATAATTAATGAAAATATAGATAGACTAATTATATATTATGAACGCTATAATTTTGGAGAAAAAAGAAGACACTGCCATAATTTATTTCAATCGTCCAGAAGCTTTGAATTCTTTATCCATAGATTTATTAGAACAGTTGGATAAGGCATTACATGATATAGAAAAAGATAAGAAAATAAAGTTTGTTATTTTTACTGGTAAAGGTGATAAAGCTTTCAGTGCAGGGGCAGATATAAAATATTTGAATGGCTTAGACAAATCAGGAGCGAAAAAATTTGTTGAATTTGCACAAGGGCTTTATAATAGAATAGAAAATTTAGGAAAAGTTACGATAGCAGCTGTAAATGGTTATTGTCTAGGAGGTGGACATGAAATTGCTATGTCCTGCGATTTAATAATTGCATCCAATACTTCAAAATTTGGTCAGCCCGAAGTAACAATTGGAATTATACCTGGAGCTGGTGGTACTCAAAGACTAAGCAGGTTTGTCGGGTTAGCTAAAGCTAAGGAATTAGTATTTACTGGTAAAATTATAGATGCAGATGAAGCACTTCGATTAGGTTTAGTAAATAAGGTTGTAGGCCACAGATCATTGACTGATGAAGTGAATAAAATTATTACCTCAATAAGAAAGAACAGCTTAGATGCAGTTATATCGGCCAAACATCTTTTGAATAAGTCTGTTGTTGAAGGAAAGTATTTAGACGAAAGAAAAGAATTTATAAAACTTTTCGAAACTTATAATCAGAAAGAAGGAATGAAAGCATTTTTAGAAAAAAGAAAAGCTAACTTTAAGTGATAAACATGGAAATAGTAATTGCTGAATCTGTAAGAACTCCTATTGGAAAATTTCTAGGATCATTCTCTAAAATTCCTGCTACTAGATTAGGAGGGTTTGCTGTAAAAGAATTGGTTGTAAGAAGCGGTATTGATTATAAAAATGTAGACGAGGTTATCATGGGAAATGTGCTACAAGCCGGTCTTGGCCAAAATCCAGCTAGACAATCTGCTATATTTGGAGGATTTCCTAATTCGATAAATGCTTTTACTGTTAACAAAGTTTGCGGCTCTAGCCTGAAAGCAGTCATGCTTGCTGCACAATCAATAAAGGTAGGTGATAACAAAGTTGTTGTCGCGGGTGGAATGGAAAACATGACAATGGCTCCCTATATATCTTGGGATCTTAGAGTTGGCAAACATAAACTAGGCGATCTGAATACAGCTGAAGTAAAAGGCTTGACGCCAGAAGAGCTGTTGAAAGCCAAAGTTTATGATTCAATGGTTTATGATGGGTTGTTGAATTGTGAATGTTATGGTAAAGAAAAAAATATTCACATGGGTGCTCTTGCTGAGAATTGGAAAGATAAATACAAAATATCAGAAGATGAAGTTAATCAGTTTGCTTATCAGAGCAACATGAAATCATCTAAAGCTATAGCCGATGGTAAGTTCAAGAAAGAAATAGTTCCTGTTAATTTTAATGATGTAAATATAGAGAATGATGAAGGTCCTAGATCAGACACAACAGCAGAAAAGATTGCTTCTCTTAAAAAAGTTTTCAAGGAAGGCGGTATTTTAAATGCAGGTAATTCTTCCCAGATAAGTGATGGCGCCGCTGCAGTTTTAGTTGGGGATCATGAAAGAGTAAAAGAACTTGGGCTTAATCCTACAGTAAAGATAGCTGGCTATTCAGCCTATCATCAAGATTCAGCTGAGTATGGTACATCGCCATTTTATGCTATAAGCAAATTGCTAGAACAGACTAACACCAAGCTTGAGGATTATGGTTTGATAGAAATCAACGAAGCATTCTCATTACAAGTATTGGCAGTAAGAAAGCTTTTACAAGAAAAATATGGAGATGACATTTTAGACAGATTGAATGTAAATGGTGGCGCAATAGCTTTAGGTCATCCTATTGGTGCAAGTGGTGCGAGGATACTTATTACATTGATTCATTCTATGGAAGACAGGAAGGTTGAAAAAGGATTGGCTTCTTTGTGTCTTGGCGGAGGTGGCGCGGTTGCGCTAGCTATTGAAAGAATTTAAATACACTATATCTAAAGTATTAGTTAAGATTAACATGAATATAAGACTACCAGCATTCATTATCTTCGCACTCGTAATAGCTCTTCCTACGATCATAGGAATCTATGCTGATTATCTTTGGTTCCAAGAGCTTGCATACGACAGCGTATTTCTTACTATCCTTAACATGAAGGTAATAATTTTTCCTATAACTGCAATATTTGTATTTTTACTTTTGTACTTAAATCTAAGATATGCTCATCACAAAGGTCTAGGCGGAAGTATTTTTATAGCCGTACTTTTAATCTCTGTAATATCCGGATTTGTAGCTATAGATGGTTGGGAAACTGTTTTAAAATATTTCAATCAAGTTAATTTTGGAACAACTGATCCTATATTCAATAACGATATAGGTTTCTATATTTTCACCCTACCTTTCTATTCTTATCTTTGGAGTATTACTTTTGGCGCAGTTCTTATAACAACAATCATCACAGTACTGGCTTATGTATATCCTTTGTTAGTAAGTACAATGCAACAAGAGATGACTACTCATCCAAGGAAAAGGCCTTCTGCTGTATTCAAGAAAAAAAGAGACTTAAATCATGTATTCTTGCTAGTGGGGATAGTCTTTTTGCTGGTTGCTGTAGGACTGTTTTTATCTAGATATTCTATCTTAAATTCAACTCTAGGAGCTTTAACAGGAGCCGGATTTACTGACATAGGCGTAAACTTGCCTTTAATAACTGTACTGAGCGGGCTTTCATTTGTAGTTGGTGTAGGATTCTTTATATCTCCGTTAATTAAGAAATTTAGATTCCCATTATTCCTATTAGTAATTTTGATAGGTGCTGGTGTTATTGGCGGTATAATTTCATTTGTAAGTCAGCAGTATATTGTTGTGCCAGACGAATTAAACAAAGAAAGTCCTTACATCGAACGTAGCATCAAATTTACCAGGATGGCTTACGACATTGAAGGTATGACAGAAATAGAGTTCCCTGTAACGTACGATCTTAACATTCAAGACATTAAAAACAACAATCAAACTATAGATAATATCAGATTATGGGATGTGAAGCCTCTTATAAGAACATACAAGCAGTTGCAGTTGATTAGAACTTATTATGATTTCAATGATGTAGATGTTGATCGTTATAACATCAATGGCGAATACAGGCAAGTTTTAGTTTCAGCCAGGGAAGTAAATCTAGATTTGCTACCAGAGAAAACATGGGTTAACAGCCATCTGGTATTCACACATGGCTATGGTGTAACAATGAGTCCAGTTAGGGAAGTTTCTAAAGAAGGTTTGCCTGAGTTATTGATTAAAGACATTCCGCCTGTGTCAGATAAATTTACAATCACACAGCCCGAGATCTACTATGGCGAGCTGACTAATGACTATGTCGTTACAAATACTTTGACTGAAGAGCTTGATTATCCAAAAGGCACTGAAAATGTTTATACTACATACCAAGGTAAAGGCGGAGTCAGCTTGTCTTCAGGATTAACAAAGTTAGCCATGTCAATTAAGTTTGGTTCCGTAGAAATACTATTTTCCAATTCCATTACTTCAGACAGTAAGATACTATTTCATAGAAATATCGTTGACAGGGTATCAACAATAGCACCTTTCTTACTATTCGATCAAGATC
>CAZPID010000005.1:0-11132 GCA_964586885.1 uncultured archaeon
TCATGAAGAAATCAAATATATCATTTATATCAGTTTTTTCCGTCCAATCCAACCCATTGATAACACTTTCTAAATTTTTCTGTTCTTTGACAAGCTTCAAAGCTTTCTTAGGGCCGATGCCTTTGACGCCTTGGCTGTAATCTGTGCCAATAAGCATACCAATTATTATCAGTTGTTTTCTGTCTATACCCAGCTGATCAAGCACACTTTTCAATTCTATCAACTCGGGCTTTAATTCATAAAAAGTATTCTGGCCTGGCTTTTTTTTCCTTCCTGATATTGACAAGTTTCTAATCAGTCTTGGCGATCCAAACAACAAGCTGTCCCAATCCTGCGAGCCACTCGCCCAAACATCACCTTTTTGAGTCATGTGTACTACTTGAGCTTCTCCTTCGCTTGGCGCTTGTACAAATGGTATTCCCATGCACTTTAAAAGCTCCTTGCCGTCTTCCAATATTTCATCTGTGAGCCTGGAAGTTGCTTGTGCATATTTGAATGCTGGCTCTCCTCTTTCCAATGCCTTTTTCATCTTCTCCTCAGCTTCAATCTTAGCCCGCTTTCTTTTTTCTAGAGTTCTTTTTTTAAACGCTGGCGGCTCTCCATCAAAAACCCAAACAGTCTTAATACCAGCTTCTATAAGATTTGCTGTACGATATAGGATGCCTGACAGATGAGAAGTCACCCTTCCTTTAGAATCTTTCAAAGGCTCGCCTGTCATCCTATCTCTGATTATGGATAAGAACTGATAGAACCAATTAAATGAGTCTATACCTATAACCTTTCCTGACAGAGAAGCCAAATCTATTTCTTTACCATTTACCAGCTTGCTTATGTTTACGCCCATGAATCATCAAAATAATTATTGATAGCGTAAGCTTTAATTAAGAATGAATTATAATTTAAATGCAGTTTATCTTTTCTTAGCCCTTTTAGCAGGCTTTAATTTCCCTTCCTTTTTAAGTTCTTTCTCTATCTTCAATTCATCGAGTTCAAGCCATACTATGAACAATCCTACTAAGAATATTAGCAGAGGTATGACACCCATTAGTACGGTAAGAAACGCACTCCACAAATCCCAAGTAGTACCTATAGAATAATAGACAGCATAAACGCTGCCAATCATCATAATAGCGCCTAAAAATATTTTAGCAGCTCCGTGCATATTTGATACCTTTAAATTAAATTATTATAACTGGTATTTAAATCTTTTTATCCTATAAAAACATATTCTAAATTCAAAAGAGTGTATCGTATGTCAGAAAGTATGTATCGTCATGTAAAAAATTTATGGAGAAGCAGACCGCCAGAAGCTGTGCAAATAATGAAACAAAGATTAATTGAGTGGAGAAAGCAGCATACAGTTGAAAGGATAGAAAGGCCTACAAGGTTGGACAGGGCACGTGATCTTGGCTATAAAGCAAAGCAAGGCTATATTGCAGCTAGAGTTAAAGTTAGACGTGGCGGCAGAACTAGACCAAGATATCATAGAGGAAGGAAGCCAGCTCATGCAGGTATGGTTAGATTCAAGCCCAAAAAAAGTCTGCGCTGGACTGCTGAAGAAAAAGCTCAAAGGAAGTTTGTCAATTGTGAGGTGTTGAACAGCTATTATGCTGGTGAAGATGGAAAATACATGTGGTTCGAAATTATTCTTGTGGATAAAAACCATCCAGCAATTATTAATGACAATAAAATAAATTGGATAACAAACCAACGTAGACGAGTATTTAGAGGTCTAACTAGTGCAGGAAAGATTTCTAGAAAATCATGATTTAATTTTTGTTTATAATTATCCTATTTTCTCTTACCAAGTCTACGAGCAGCAATGCTGCCAACTTTAGCCCCAGGTGGTGCATGTCTACTGACAGCTTTACTTGGTCTTGGTCTTTTGCTTGAACCACCATAAGGATGGTCTGTTGCTGTCATGGCTACGCTCGCAGATCTTGGATACAGCTTATTGTGAGCATACATGGCATGCGACTTTTGTCCGGCTTTTATCCAAGGCTTTTCT
This sequence comes from uncultured archaeon, assembly GCA_964586885.1. GTDB lineage: Archaea > Aenigmatarchaeota > Aenigmatarchaeia > CG10238-14 > SCSR01 > DATDXT01. The sequence continues at coordinate 2,009 of CAZPID010000005.1, forward strand.
TTTCTACCGCCGCCTGCTGGAACGCCAATAGTTACCCTACAACGCTTATTAAATTCCACCATTTTACCATGTGAAAATTGAATTCTAACGCGTTTTTCTGTTTTTCCAACTACAAGTGCAGATGTCCCGCTGCTGCGACATATCTTAGGCCCTGACATAGGCCAAGTTTCTATACCAAAAACTTTAGTCCCAACTGGTACTTTATCCAATTCAACAACATTTCCTGCGTCTACTTCACCATCGTACTTTATGGTTTGCCCTACGGATAGGCCTTCTGACGCTATTTGCATTATTTTCTTACCATCGTCAAACTTTATAATCGACACAGGCGCTGATCTTCCTGGATCATTAACCAAATCTACAACATGTCCTGTTACATTAGCTAAAGGAGCATACTCTACTCTACCTAAATATCTATGACTAGGAGCCACATATCTTGGGCCTCCTTTACCACGTGCTCTTGGAATTATTCTTTTTCCCATTAATCACACCTTATCCCATAGTTACAATGTGTTCTGGTTTTATTTTTATTATTATCCTGTTTTTATCAGGCCAGGGATAGTCCTTGCCTAAATATTTTCTTGAAAGTGAATTTATATGTTCAAGTGCGCCCTCTTTTGTCATATCAACAACTTTTCCCCTTATAACCAAATTTCTATAAGAGTCCTTTTCATCAATAATACTGATTGCAATCCTCGGATCTCTTAAAATATTTTTATGCTTTACTCTTCCAGTAACAGTATTAATCAAAATTGTATTTCCATCACGACCAACCCAAACAGGAGCTACATGAGGAGAACCATCACTCATCAAAGTCGCAACATGAGCAAAATTCTTCCCTTCTATAATTTCTATTGCTTTTTCATTGAGTTTATCGATCATTCTTCTCCCCTTATCAGACCTTTTCAATAGACTTAATTATTCTATTTTACGTTTAAAAAGATATTTGTACTCTAAACTTTTATGGACGTAGACGAAATAATAAAGCATTATATAAAGCCTAGGCTTAGCGCCGAGTGTGAAAAAATTGGTGTACCAGAAAGTTTTATTCTTAGCATTTATGGTTGTTATTCTAAACCGTTTGAATATAGAAGCGAGTGTTGTCCAGAATATAATAAATCAAGCGGAGAGATAATAGGAGTTCATATAAGAATAGGAGATATTAACAGAAATAAACCAAGGACAGTTTTATCAGATTTTAGGCACGAACTTTGGCACATAAAACAGTATTATTGTGGTGTAGATCAGGATAAAATAAAATTCGAAGAGCTAAGAGCTGACTTGTATGCTATAAGAGGATCTTTTGGGGATTTCGTATCACATATTTTTCATAAATCAAATAATTAATGTTTGTTGGAAATTATTCCAATACTTGTATGTAATCTACTTTGCTGTCACCATCCCTGTCCAGCCCTTTAATTAGTCTGAAGAAATCCTTTTCCTTTGAATAATCTTTCAGTACTTTGTCAAAATTCTGGGTGATTGCAATAATGCACGCCTTCGTACCTTCGAATCTCAAGCCGGCTAGCAGGATTATAGCTTTATTCTTGTCAAAAGGGTTTTTGATTTTTGCTATTAAACATACATCTTCGTCAACATAGCTTTCTTTAGTTAGTTCAGAATAAATCTTCCATGTTTTTTCCCATTTGAATTTTATCTTAAGCTTACCATTTATATCGTTAGATATTATGTTAGTCACAGGACCGCCAATGAGTATCATGTTCCTTTTTTTAACAGCTTCTGCCTTAGCTTCTGTGTCAAGCTTTACAATAAACCTGTTTTCAGTTGTGCAAAAGTTTCCTAAGAACATTCCCAGTTGTATAGCATAATGCGAATCTCTAGCTGAAGTAAGATATGGGCCGTGCTGAACAGGAGAACCCACTACAATAGATCCATCAAAGATGCCGTCCTTGATGAACTCGTGAAAGAAATCCTTAAGCTTTCCATAAGATTTGTCATCACTCATTTTTATTTCCTCGCCTTCATGTTTCATCTCTACACCGAAAGCAGAGGCTGTAGTAGAATAATATTTGCATAAAGCCCCTCTTTTCTCAGTTTCGCTTACAACTTCAACTAATCCTGCTTTTTCCAGTTTGCGAATATGATAGTAGACGTTCTGTTCATTTATTTTAAGCATGTTTGCTACTTCGCTTGGATAAGAGGGTTCGGAATTAAGAATCTCCAGTATCTTCCATGCTGTGCTGCTTGTAACAGGTATCAGGTTTCTAGGGTTATCTAGAATTTTTATAGATTTTGACAAGTACTTGCCCTTCATTTTCTCTACAAGCATCTTCTTTGTCATAATTTTATGTTAAAATAACTAGTATAAATACCTTTTGTATGGTACCCTAACCATTTTAGTAATGTTTAAGTATGATAAATAGTAAGTTAATTTTGTATTAAATCCACAACCTTATTTAAAAATTGAACATTGGTGATAAGATATTTGGTGCCCAAAATGTAATTTAGATGATTTAATAGGATTAACGTCCGCTTATTCAGATGATTTAATGACATCAACTTATCCTAAAGAGTATAATTAGGAGATTTGTATATGTGTGGCATAATCGGCTATATAGGTAAAAATAATGTAGCGCCGCTTTTGCTGGAAGGTTTGAGAAATTTAGAATATCGCGGATATGATTCTTGTGGAATTGCTACGGTAAGCTCAGGTTTAATTATAAAAAAAGATGTAGGAAAAATAAATGAAGTGAATGAAAAACTAGATTTTATTTCAACTGAAGGAACTATTGGGATTGGACATACTCGTTGGGCAACTCATGGCAAAGTAACAAAAGAAAACACCCATCCGCATACAGATTGCAACAACAATATAGTTTTGGTTCACAACGGTATAATTGAAAATTTTCAAGAATTGAAATACGAGCTTTTGAAGAAAGGCCATGTTTTTAAAAGTGATACTGATACAGAAGTTGCTTCTCATTTGATAGAAGACAATATAAATAATGGGGAATCTTTTGAAGAGTCATGCAAACTTGCTCTTAAAATGCTAGAAGGAAACTATGCTTTTTTAATTTTAAATAAAGATGAGAGAAAAATAATTGCTGCCAAAAAAGGTTCGCCTTTATTATTGGGTATAGGAGACCATGGATATTTTGCTGCAAGTGATATACCGTCCTTCTTAGAGCACACGAAGAAAGTAATCTATCTTTACGATGGAGATTTAGCCGTTTTAGATGACAAGGTAAGTATTTACAATTTAGAAGACGAGAAGAAAGTTGAGAGGTCTATAGACTCAGTTGAATGGGATTTGGAGCAAGCCCAAAAAGGAGAATTCGAACATTTTATGATGAAGGAGATTTCCGAACAAGTAGATACAATACAAAAAGCGATAAAACAGGATAAAAAAACTATAGATTTTGTTTCGGATGAAATAAAAAATTCTAATGGTGTTTTCTTTGTAGGCTGCGGTACTTCTTACCATGCATGTTTGGCAGCCAGCTATATATTTTCCAAAGTTGCGAAGATGCACATTAATGTTGTTTTAGCATCGGAGTTTCCCAATTACGAGCATTTCTTGACCGACAAGTCTTTGGTTATAGCTGTATCTCAAAGCGGTGAGACAGCTGATTTATTGGAAGCCGTGAAAGCTGCGAAGAAAAAAGGAAGCAAAGTAATTTCCTTGGCAAATGTTATGGGATCTTCTCTAACAAGGTATTCTGATAAATCTTTGATGCTGAATGCTGGACCGGAAATTGGTGTGGCTTCTACTAAAGCATATACATCACAGATAGCAATACTCACTTTGCTTGCCTACAATTTGATTGGCAAGTACGAAGATGGGAAGAAGAAACTTGAATATTTGTGGAATATAATTTACAATTTAACTACTAGGAATATGAGAGACAAAATTAGAAAATTAGCAGAGAAACTAAAAGACAAAGAACACATGTTTTTGATTGGAAGAGGCTTGCAATATGCTACTGCTTTAGAAGCATCGCTAAAAATAAAAGAAGTTTCTTATATTCATTCTGAAGCTTTTGCTGGCGGCGAACTAAAGCATGGAACGATAGCTCTAATAGAAAAAGGAACACCTTGTATAGTTTTTGTATCAAGTGAAAATGAAAAAGAAATTTTGTCAAATGCTATGGAGATAAAATCAAGAGGCGGCTATATTATAGGCGTTTCATCAAAGAACAATGAAATATTTGATTTTTGGGTTAAAGTTCCTGAAGCAAAAAATGAGAATCCAATAGTTCAAATAATCCCTATGCAGATTTTGGCCTACAAGTTAGCAGTTTTAAGGGGACATGATCCTGATCATCCAAAAAATTTAGCAAAATCGGTAACTGTGCGATAAATAATAAGGTTGTGATTTTTAATGAGTCATATATTCAGGGCAAATGACATAAGAGGAGTATACGGCAAGGGTTTAACAGCAGATGTTGCAGAAAAGATTGGCAAGGCTTTTGGGACTTTTAGTGGTGAAGGAAAAAACTTAATTGTTGGAAGAGATGCAAGAGTTCATAGTGAAAAATTAAAAGACGCATTAGTTTCTGGATTGATAGCTGCGGGTTGTAATGTTATAGACATAGGTTTGGTGCCCACGCCAACTTTTTACTTTACTATAGCTCACTGGAAATACGATGGCGGAGTTATGGTCACTGCTTCTCACCTTGCACCAGAATGGAACGGGTTTAAACTTTGTAAAGAACGTGGTTTATTAGTTTCTGAAATTGCTGGTTTGAAAAAAGTAGAGGAAATTTACACTGAAAAAAAATTCAACCAGCCATCAAAAAAAGGAAGCTTGACTACAAAAAATATTTTAGAAGGTTATAAAAAATTCATTCTGCCCAAAATTTCTGTAAATAAAAAATTCAAGGTTGTTATAGATACAGGTAACGGTGTTGTAAGCTTGATTGCACCACAACTTTTTAAAGAGATTGGAAGCGAGGTAATTACAATAAATCAAGAACTGGATGGCACATTTCCAAATAGAAAATCTGATCCGCTAGAAGGAGAGCTGGATAAATTGAAAGAAACTGTAGTGAAAGAGAAAGCAGATTTTGGAGTTGCATTTGATGGAGATGGTGATAGAATATCATTCATAGACGACAAGGGTAGATTTATTTCAGGTTCTCAATCATTGATTATTTTCTCTAAGCTTGCTTTCAAGCAGCATAAAAAACCTAAGATAATTTTTGATGTCTGCTGCTCGTCGGCAGTGGAAGATTACATAAAGCAGAACGGTGGCATACCACTTGTAAATAGAGTCGGCCATTCATTTGTTATGAACAGGATGATACTCGAAAATGCGGCACTAGCAGGCGAGTATGGCGGAAAAATATTTTTCCCAGAAGTTTACGGGTTTGATGATGTGACATATGCTTCTTTAAAAATGGCGGAGATACTATCAGATGAAAATGTCAAGCTGTCAGAACTGTTTGATTCTTTACCTAAATACTTTGTAACTTCTGTGGATGAAATAGCATGCGATGACGACATTAAATTTGATGTTATGAAAAGGGTTGCAGAAAGGTTTAAAAAGACTAAATATAGAATCTTAGATATTGATGGGGTGAAGGCTTTTGATGACGGATCATGGGTATTGATTCGGGTTTCAAATACATCACCAGTAATAAAAGTCAACGCCGAATCTAAAGATAAGGAAAAAGCTGATGAACTTCTAGAGTTTGGGAAGGAAATTGTGAAAGAGGAGATAGGTAAAATATGATAAAACAAGCTGTTATCCTTGCAGCCGGTAAAGGCAAGAGGATGAAAAAAAATACAGACGATCATAGACTGCTTAACACGCCTAAGCCTTTGCTGGATGTTGGAGGCAAGGTAATAATTGAGAACACTGTTAAAAGTCTTGTAGATAATGGTATGGAAGTAGCTGTAGTAATTAATCCTGATGATGAGGATATGTTCAAGGAAAAATTAAAAGATTACGATATTAGATATTGTTACCAGAATGAGCATTTAGGTACAGGTCATGCATTGTTCTGCGCAAAGGATTTTGTAAAAGATGATTTATTTCTTGTCATGATGGGAGATGATAAAATAAAGCATGATATAAAAGAAATCCTAGGTTCGGACGAGCCTCTTGTATTTGGGTTTGAGGTGGATGATGTTAGCAGTTTCGGATGTATTATGACAAATGAAAAAGGCGATTTCGAAGATATTCTAGAAAAGAAGATGTCTGGAAAAGGTTTGGCAAATACAGGATCGTATGTCATGCACAGGAAGTTTTTCGATATTTATAATGAGATATCGGCAGACGAGAAGAGCGGTGAATATTTTCTTACAGACGTTCCTAAGCTGTTGAAGAAGCATGGTATAAAATTCAAGGTCAAGAAAATGGACTTTTGGATCGGAATCAACACCCCAGAGCAATTGAAAACTGCAGACGATATTTGGTCCAAAAGGAATAATTAGATGTTTTTATGGAAAGTGTAAGAGAACCCAGACCCGAAGACCTGGATAGCATTGTAAACTTGGAACATCAATTGAGCCCGCCAAAAGAAGGACAGAACGCCAGCAGGGAAAATCTCAATGAAATTCTAAGCGGTATGCTTGAAGACAAAAATTACTCTCTTTGTGTTTTTGACATTGATGGAAAAATTGTGGGTTCGGCAAGGCTTTTAGTCGAATTTAATCTGTCTCATGGCGGAAGAATGAAAGGGCATATAGAAAACGTTGTCACTGATAATAATTTCAGAGGCAAAGGTATAGGCAAGAAGATGATTGAATACTTAATTGAAAAGGGCCGTGAGAAAGATTGCTACAAAGTCATACTTGAATGTAAGCCTGATGAAGAATTGGAAAAAATCATAATTGACCGTAAGACAGACAAGTCCAGCAATGTTGTGTTCTATGAAAAGTGCGGAATGAGAAAAACTGGGGAAATTGAGATGAGAATAGATTTGTAGATAACTTTTTAACTTTTACAAACAAAGATAATTTATGTGGACTAATAAGTACAAGCCTGAAAGTCTAAAAGATTTTGTTGGACACAATAACATAGTAAATACTTTTTTAACATGGATTAAAAATTGGACTACGGACAGCAAGCCATTGATGTTTTATGGTCCGCCGGGTATAGGAAAGACGGCATTAATTCAAGCATACACAAAAGAAAATAACTTAGATTTGATAGAAGTAAACGCCAGCGATGTTAGAACTGCCAAAGAATTAAAAAGAACTATAACAAGTTCAGTTTCACAGCATTCTCTTTTCAAAAGAGGAAAGATATTTTTAATTGATGAAGCAGATGGCATTGCTGGCAAGGAAGACAGCGGCGGTGTAAAAGAGTTAATAAACATCATTTCTGAAACTAAACACCCAGTTGTTATGACATGCAACAATGCTTATCACATAAAGCTAAGAGAACTAAGAAAGTACTGTGAAATGATTCAGTTCAGGAAAGTGCCGGTTTATGATGTAGCAAAAAAGCTGAAATCAATATGCAGCAACGAAAAAATCAAATGCGACGATGAAATCATAAATCAAATAGCTAAAATATCTAACGGCGACTTGCGCTCTGCTATAAATGATTTAGAAACTCTCAGTAAAGCTAGCGGCAGGATAAAGCTTGAAGACTTGGAAGACCTAGGCTACAGGGAAAGGGAGAACAGTATATTCGATGCATTAAAAATACTTTTCAAAACACAGTCAGTTCTAGCAGCCAAGCTTGCGATAAATAATGTAGACAAGAATATAGATGAAATATTTTGGTGGATAGAAAATAACATAGCAAATGAGTACGAAGATCCTGAAGAGATAGCCGAAGCTTTCAACATCCTGAGCAAAGCAGACATGTTTAAACGAAAAATTTCCTACAGGCAGAATTGGAAGCTTATGTCATACATGATAGACTTTATGACTGCAGGAGTTTCACAAGCTAAAAAGCAAACGTACAGTAAGTTCACAAGATATGAGTATCCTAAAAACATAATGATGCTGGGCAGGAGCAAGGAAAGCAGGAGGACTTCCAATGAAGTGTTGCAGGCTTTTTCCAAACATCTCCATACATCCAAAAACAAGGTCAAAAGTTACTATCTTCCTTACTTCAAGCAGATGACTGGAAACAAAAAATTCATCACAGAATTATCATCAAGTATGAATGTGCAAAGAGAAGATATAGTAAATTTGCTTAAATCTTAATTAATAATTATTAGTTCAATGGGCCAGTAGATCAATGGTAGATAATAAGCCATAATCGCTTCCCTTGCAGTATTAGTATAAGTTAGGAAGAGGCTTGGGGTTCGAATCCCCACTGGTCCACTAAGTATTAAAATGATTACATTACAAAATGGTAAAAATACAAACATTTCAATCATTTGTAATGTAAGTATATTTATAAGGCTTTAAAAATAGACGAAGATGGTTTTGTTAAATACTTCATTAAGATTTATAAATCTCTGCATAAGAAGCGTTTATGAATATGTAATTATTTTATCAAATACAAACCAAATATTCTTTATATGAAACCTCCAGCAAAAGGAATGTCTCCATTAATTTCATACGCTTTAATAATAGCAATAGGCTTTACTGTAATATCTTTAGCACTTCTCATTGGTAGACCAGTTATAGAAAATGCGATTGAATCAACTATAATAAATGAAGGATTGCAGAACATGAAATTCCTATCCAATACTATAAAAGAAGTAGCCAGGGAAGGCGTTGGCAGCCTGCGTACAATACAATTGCAGGTTAGCGGCGGTAGCTATAGAGCAGATAATACTACTTCAAGCTTAGATTACACACTGCCCTTGAAAAGTAATGCTCTGTCAAAAGGAACATTCAAAAAAGAAGGTAACATACAAATATCAGTAAGTGGAATAGCAAACGCGAGACAAAACTCAAGCCATTTAATACTGGAAAATGAAATCCTGGAAGTAATCCAGCCAAGAATTGGAAGCCCTACAAACTTTCAATCAATAAACACTAGCACTGCTATCAATCAAATCAAACTCAAAGACAGCAATACAATAATCACACTAAGTGACACTAGCGTAATCATTGCAGGCATAGCCAACAGCAGCTGGGGATTAGGATACTCCAAGCTTGTACAAGAGGGCAGCAGTCTGCCAAAAGCTGAATCTTTATTTCACATAAGATCAGACACAAGCAATGTAGAATATGAAGTAATCTACACATT
>CAZPID010000006.1:0-3864 GCA_964586885.1 uncultured archaeon
GGCCAGCCCGGATCAAAACCGATGGTAAACAAGAAGATCATAGACTCTGCCATAACCGTAGCACTAGCTTTAAACTGTAAAATAAATCAGCAGTCTTTCTTCTCAAGAAAAACTTATTTCTATCCAGACTTGCCCAAAAACTACCAGATAACACAATATGACATACCACTTTCTTCCAATGGACTGCTTGCGATTAAAGATAAAAAAATAAGAATAACTAGGATACATATAGAAGAAGATCCTGGCAAGCTTGTGCATGTTGGCGGTGATATAACCAGAGCAAAATATGTGCTGGCAGATTACAACAGATCGGGAATACCTTTACTGGAGATAGTTACAGAACCAGAATTTGAAAACACAAAAGAAGTGAGAGAGTTCCTTTCAAAGTTGCAATCTATTTTAGAACACCTGGGCGTTTATGATCCATCTGGTGAAGCATCTCTCAGAGTAGATGCAAACATTTCTTTGGAAGGTGGCAGAAGAGTAGAGATAAAGAACATCACAGGTTTTATCAACGTAGAGAAAGCATTGAATTACGAGATAACCAGACAGCAGAGTTTGTCTAGGATGGGTATAGAAGTTGTACAAGAGACTAGACATTTTGATGCTCAAAGTAATACAACAGCTAGCTTGAGAAAAAAGGAATTTGAAGAGGACTATGGCTATATCTTTGATCCGGATTTACCGATGATTAAAATATCAGACGAATGGCTAGAAGAAACTAAAGCCAACCTACCAGAGCTGCCTGATGCTAGAGTTAAAAGATTTATGGAACAATATAATTTATCAAATGAGCAGGCAAAGGTTATAGTTTACGTTGATAAAAATCTTGCAGACTTTTTTGAAGAATGTTGTAAAATTTACAGCAAACCTACAGAAATCTATAAGTGGATAGTTACTGATTTGTTGAAATGTTTAAACTGGAATAATGTTTCTATCAAACAATCTAAAGTAAAGCCTAAAACATTTGTTGAGCTTTTGTATATGATAGACAAGAAAGATATAACCCCAAGATTTGCAAAAGAATTGATAAAGGAATATGCTGTTAGCGGAAAATCACCCAGGGAGATTGCTGGTGAGAAATCTGTAAAGACATACGGAGAAAAAGATTTGGAGAAAATAGTTGAGGATGTGATAAAAGAAAACAAGAAAGCAGTTGATGATTATGTTTCAGGAAATCGAAAAAGCTCGCAGTTTTTAATTGGTGAGGTTTTAAAGAAGACTAATAAAGTTGCTGACCCTAAATTAATTAAAACGTTATTGGAAGCCCGGATAGCTCAGACGAAGTAAATCTTCGGAGTAACAGGTAGAGCAACACACTTCATTGGAAGGTTGAAGCTGTTAACGTGAAGGTCCGCGGTTCGAGTCCGCGTCCGGGCGCTTTAAGATTTAAATAGTTAACTATCATAACTAAATTAAGTGATTTTATGAAATGTGAAATCTCAGAGATACAAAAAATTAAATCCAAGCTCAAAAGTCATGGAATAAAACTAAAAGACGAATATGTTTCTTACAGCGTAAAATCTCCTATTTATAATATTACTAAAGCTAGAAGCATTGATGTTGCTAGTGACGGTTCTTTCTTGATTGCATGGCATCCATATAATATACCAGAATCATTCTCATCTAACTTTATTTTATCGGCATTCGGTTTCAACACAAAAGGGGAAGATGAATATACAGAAATATACTTGGGTAAGAAGAAGTATATCCAGGGTTCTGAAGTTCAAGATGCCGAAAAGATACAACGTGTTTTGAAAAAACTTGGCTATAAGAAAGGCTAATTAACTTTTACAAATAAAGATACCTTTCAAGTTCCCATCTTGTAACTACTTTGGTATGGGGCCTTTTGCCTTTCTTTCTACACCATTTAACATAGTCACACCATTCTTTGCTTTTAATCTCAAGTATTTTTTCATATGCGTCTCTTCCCAAAGCCTTTCTTATAATACTGTCTTTATCATTTCTAGCTTCTTTTACAGCTTCTCCTAGATTACTGGGCAGCTGTTTCAATCCCATTTTATCAAGCTTTCGTTTGTTAAATCTTGTTAATTCGTACACATCTTTCCCTATAGGATCAGCTAAAGACATATGCTTCTCCACGCCTTGTAGACCAGCCTCAACAACTACAGGTAATAGTAAATACGGATTAGTAGAGGTATCAGGAAATCTCAGTTCAAATCTTATACTGTCTTTCCCTTTTACATATCCAGGCATTCTAATCATAGCAGAACGATTCGCTACATCCCACACAGCTATAGTAGGAGCTTCTTGACGTGGTACCAATCTTTTATAGCTATTGACAGTTGGCGCTGCTATTACAGAATATACAGGTGCATAGTGAAGTACACCAGCTAAAAAAGACTTTCCAAAATCTGAAAAATATTCTTTATCATTACTAGCCATAAGATTCTTCTTACCCTTTTTGTCCCAAATACTTAAATGAATATGCATTCCATTTCCTGCTAATCCTTTTCTTGGTTTAGGTATGTAGCTTGCATGCCATCCATGAATTCTTGCCACATCTTTAGTTATCCATTTATATAACATGGTATTGTCAGCCATTTTTAGCATAGAATCAGGAGCAATTTCAAATTCATGTTGAGATGGTCCAACTTCATGATTTGATTTACTAGCTTTTATTCCTAGGTCATTTAATGCTTTTAAAACGTCGAGTCTATATAATTCTGTATCATCTCTGCCTGGACCTATGTCGAAATATCTTTGAGCCTGTTCAGAAGAACCTAGATCTTCAACTAATTCGAACTTGTGTCCCTTTATTTTCTTAAATGTATAAAATTCGGGTTCTGTACCACATAACACATTAACTCCAGAAATTCTTTTAGTCAAATGCCTGCTATTTATAGATCTTTCATAGTCTCTTGCTATTCTCCTAAAATCCAGAGTATGTGCAGAGCCATCAGAAGACCTGTAAAGGTAAGAAAACATCAAACCTATTTTGTATGGTTTGTCTATCAACTTAGACTTGTAATTTTTCTGTGATAAATATTTAGGCAGTATTTTAAAACTTGTTTTGTCACCAACAGCTTTGACATCGCTGTTTTCAACTGAATCTAGACCAGGTATAGAAGAAGAGTCTAAATTCATGGTAGGACCATTATTTTTTAAATATTCTTTAGTCAATGTCCTGCCTTTAATATCACCATTAATATCTGGTAACAAAAGAAGTAAGTAGTCTATGTTACCCAATTTTTTTTTCATAATCTACATAAACAACTATAATTATTTAAACATTACTACAATGGTTGAGATACTATGAAAAGAAATTTTATAGTATAATTTTTATTAAAATAGAAAGCGCCCGAAAGGGGATTTGAACCCCTGTCTTAAGCGTGACAGGCTTATGCAATATTTACATCCTAGGCCACTAGACGATTCGGGCTTCTATGATAATTATCATAATTGTTTTATTTATTTTAAATTCTATTATTTAATTGATTAAACTAATGTCTTATTCTTTACCATTTTAAAATAGTTTCAAATGATATCCCTACACCATCTCTTTGTATTTCTTCCCAAGTTTCCGGATGAAATTCCATTGTAGAATTATAGTTCAAACCTTCCTCATACATTATGAACTCAGGCCATTTGGCATGATAATAGTCTGTCCCATTTTCGTTTTTGTATCTGTTGTCTTGATCTATAAAACCAATTATATTATGCCCTATTTCATGAATCAAGACATGTTCATAGACATCGTATGACGTCCATGTATGAGGCATTTTGTGTGTTATTGGCATTACTCTCGTTATAGAATCAACGTCAACTATAAACATATCAGATCCTCCATAATCCTTGCCGTAATACATGTTTGCTATGCCGAGAGCGTTTTTATCGTCATCG
>CAZPID010000006.1:3874-10737 GCA_964586885.1 uncultured archaeon
ACTATATCATGTGTCATAATGCCGTAATGAAATATTCCCCTCTTTTCTGGAGAAAAGTATTTTTTGTAATAGTATTTCCAATTACTTTCCTTTTCTTTTAGCGGACCGTTTTTATATATCTTAGCAATATCCAATTCATCATGTCCTCCCATGTCATAACCCTCAGTGCCATCATCGATATGAAGTCTTATACCAGTTGAGTTATCAGGGTTTTTTATCGGTGCATTTGCGAAAAATTTAGTTGCGTTAACTTTTACATCATATGGAAGATGCATACCATCAATTTCAACATAAAGATCCATTTTAAGAGGATCAGGCCAGTCTTTAAACTTATCGCCAAATATATGTCTGTAATCATAGGGGTTAGCCTCTATTTTATCATTTATGCCATCGCCGTCTGTATCCGGATTGTTAGGATCGGTGCCAACCAGCATCTCCTCGCCATAATACAAGCCATCTCCATCATCATCAGAAGAATTATAACTATAAGCATCAACTGCTGCTGGAACAAGCATCAATCCAACCATAGCAAGTCCAGATAATACAAACTGTTTTAAAAAACCTTTTCCACCATTCTTTTCATAAACCTCTTCACCAACATCCCCAATCAAACCACAATATTTACCAAAAAGACTATAGTGATTACTGGCAATAACAGCATCATCCTTTCCATCAAACTTATGAACTTTACCACTGCCATCTTCTACAGTAAAATAATCCTTTCCAATCTCCCAATAAGCAACACCAACTTTATCACAATTAAAAGGCGTATTTAGAAGAACTTTAGCAAACTCCAATTCAGAAGGAAGAAGTATTTTTTCTATTACATATTTTCCTTGTAAATTATAAACTCTATCATAGCCAGTAAGTGAACTATTCAGATTTATTGAATTCATCGATTTATCGGAGTTAATTAATGACACTTATCTTCCTCTCTAGATTTTTATTTAAAATTAAAACTATTTATTGTATAAAATTTACGAATTGCGTATAGTTATTGTTAGCAAAAATATTATAACAAAGGTTTTTTCCCAAATCAATCGTAAAGTATTTAAAGATTACTATCAATAAATAAATTAATGTGATAAAATGGAAGGCAATTTAAGAATATCTAAAAACTTATTTGATCCAAATGATATAGCATCTGGCATTGAAATCAGCTGTTTAGTATGCGGAACACAATCTTATGAAGAAGCACAAAAAAGAAGTAAGTATAATAGTATAAAATTCAAATTGAGTGAATTGAAAGAGCCTTATGTATGTAAAGGTTGTGATACGGAATATAGCGCTATAGAACAAAATGATCATTGGCACATTTCTATAAAATTGCCATACAAAATTCTATTAAAGGTTAAATAGTTTAGGTAAATCTTTAATTATATTAACTTTCAACTTATCCTTTACTTTCAGATATCTAATATACCTTCAGCAGTTGCGGTCTTTTACCCACTCTTTATTAAGTTAATTGTTTTTAAAACTTCCTATAATTATAAATATGTCTTCATAAGCCTTTTCCCATTTCTACAGATTGGTTGACTATAGACTGATTTAATACATTTGTACCTTTCTTAATATTTCTGCCTTTTATTGAAGTCATTACTTTTAGAAATCTCAAATGTGAATCTATACTTACATTATCCTTTAGCTTTATTAACCTAAGTTTTATTTTATCATTTATACGTTGGTCCTTTATAGCATTTGTGAAGTAATTATTTATATAGTATCTTACAGTTACCTCGTTAACTCCAGACCTTCTAGCTATTTCATTAATATGTAACCAATCGCCAGCTTCTTCAAGAACTTTCCATATAGCTGTAAACTTCTTTACATCCATCCCTTTTCTAACTTGTCTATTTTTGTGGTTTGGCTCAAACTTGTTTTGTTCTATGAAATCGTTATCCTTAAATACAAATATTCTTATTCCATTCTCTTTGATAACTTTTATATAATCTGAATTGGATAAATAGTCATTAACTATAATCCAGTATTCATCAGCTTTATGTAATACTTTAGCAGCCATAATTTGTCCAAAAGCCTTTGAAATCATTAATTTTAAACCTAAGCCGTCCGCGTGTTTAACCTCTATGGCCACTTTTTTATTTTCCTTTTCTGCTATTATATCTATTGCTGAAGGGTGCAAGTTTACAATATCAAACCCTTTATCTTCAAGTGCCTTAATTATGTTACTCTCAAAGTCTTTCTCATTCATAATACTCACTTAGTAATTACTATGTTAGTACTGTAAGTATTTAAAGTTATCGGTGATCTGTTCCCAGTGAATTTAAGTGTATTTTTAGATTATAATGGTCAGATAATTTAAAATAGAGATCTAAATCTATAAAAAGGGCTAAAAAATGCCTTAAAAAGTAAAAAAGGCTTAAAAATCGACCTTTTGACCATCAATTTTAGCAATTTCCATCGAATCAGTTCGATTTAACTCGTCGTTAGCTTTATTTGATTCGTCAATGTACTTGACCCATCCTTTATTTTCCCGTTCAAATCGTTCTATTTTATCAGTTCTTTTTACCATTGTAGTTAGCATGCTTCTGAGTGCTGATTTGTCATTATAGTTTAGTTGTGTTGATAGATCTTCATAGCTGATTTCCCCGCGTTCTTTTACTATTTCCAGGATTTCTTTCATTCTCCAAGTGAGATTTTCTATGGATCCCAGCTCTTTTTGTATACTTGTTCTAGCAGGTTCTGATAGATTTAAAGCGCTTTGACGCAGTCTGATTATGTCATTTGATATTTCATTAAGCTTGTATTCTATGATGTCAATTTTGTTTGTTTTATCTTTTAATTGATGGAGCATTGGTAAAACCTCAGCAGCTAGCCAATCCTTTGTAACCATTACTGATTCTAGGCGGATTAGTGTGGATTCTATGGTTCTTAAAGAACGTCCTGTGTATCCAGCAGCCATTCCTAGCTGAAGAGAGTCCTTTTCGATCTCGACAACAGATGATGATTGTCTGCTTGTAGAAGGGGTTTCTGGTATATTTTTAGTTATTTCAATAGGAGTTGATTCGATTTGCATCGATTTACCTCGATTTAATGCGCGTTTAAGCGAGTTGAATATTCCCATAATACTAAATAGCGTTCCTAGTATATATATTTTTCCCTTCACTTTTCGATTTTTAGCGTTAAACTCACTGTTTAATTTGGGTCGCTAACTCTCACTTTCTTTTAGACATAGATATTTTGTTTACAAATTTACACATATTTTTACCATTTTTTCGTACCAACTCTCACTCTCCTTTCTAATACACTATTTTCCTAAAAAAACAGTTTATCTTGTTTTTCCAATAATTTTTATTATTTAGTATATTTTAAATATATATTATGGTTATAGTGTTTTTAAATATATATTTTAAATCATATAGTTATACTTTTCATAACCTTCCAACAAACTATACTCATAAAAGTATATAATAAAACATATAAAAGTATTTAAATAAGTGTTCATATATATCAAAAATGGCAGAATACGTCTTAATTTTTGATATTCCTAAAAGAGAAGCAGTCCTACGAATAAGGACATACAGGGCCTTGAAGCTGATTAGGGCAAAATTGGTGCAAAGATCAATATGGAAAAGCAAGCATTTGGACGATATGAAAGGGATAGCTAAGTTTGTCAGGGAGCATGGCGGCAATGCTTACGTAATCGAATGGAAGAAGGTTTACTAAAACAGCTATTATATTCACAAATATATATAATGAAACATATAAATTAAACATTTAAATGCTTTTAGATGCAATAATTACAAAGTGAAAAATGATGGGAAGAAATTTGGGACGTAGGATACTAGGCGGTACGGCAATCGGCATTATAGGTCTCAGCACTTTAAAGTTAAGTGTAGAAGGCGCTTATGATATTTCTAAAAAAGCGGCTCCCGAGGCAGGTAGATACTTTGGCGAATTTGTGTCTACGTATATGCCCATATTCAATGAAACAGTTCACAATACCTTTTATAGCGTTGGATCTGCTCTTGCTGAATATGGTTGGCCTGCAGCAGTAGGTACGGGCGTTGTGCTTCTAACAGGTTTGGGAATCAAAGGCATGGATTATTTAAACAAACCCAAATATAAAAAAGATAAAACAAAGACTGATTAAAGTCAAGCGAGCGGCAGTAGCGTTGTTAAGCCTGATGCAGCTCAATAAACTATACTCACAAAAGTATATAATGAAACATATAGATTTCCTTCTGCAAGGCTGGAAAATACCCAAAAAACCCTATTTAAGGGTTATTTTTTATACACTGGCTCAATAGGCCAGCGTCTAAAGATATATGTGCATATATGAGAGTATATTTACATGGCCATTACTACTATCAGAGTCCACAAAGAGACCAAAGAGTTATTAGACAGCGTTAGATCATACAATAGGGAGACATACGAAGACATGATTAAAAAACTGGTTGAATTCTACACTAAGAAAACTTCAGAAGCAAATAGTGAATAGTTTATTAGTCAGCATATGTTTTTTGTGCATCCAATTTTTTATCAAATTTATTTATAAGTTTTAGCGCTAATTTAATTGTCGCCTCAGATTCCAGCTCAGCTTCTTTTTGCAACCCCCTTTTAGGTGAAAAATGACCACCAATGTTTCTATCAAATTTTACTTTAGAAATTATTAACCAGTCTTTTTCAGAGATAAAATTATTTGACTTTAATAAACCAAGTTTGTCTTCGAATCTCATTTTAAGAACACTTTTCTTCATAGTATTAATTTTTCTATCCGTTTGTAGTCTTAAAAGGTATCTTGTTACAATTTCTTCAAATAATCTACCCAATACTAATAAAGCTGTCGTTTTATAGCCCAGAAAATATAAATCAATAACTTCGTATAAGCTTTTATGATATTTTGTTCTTATTTTGTATAATTCAAAAGATTTTATCTTATAGTCTAGTATACTTTTAGAATACGACAAATTTTCCATCATAGGTTTCATTTTATTTGAAATATATAAATCAAAGGAATTGATTAAAAGCTTCTCATGGGGTTTAGAAATTTTTGTTTCGTCTGTCTTGAAAAACATAGAAAACCCTTTAGCTATATCAGAAAACATAATCTTCTTAATTTTCAATTCAGATGCTACCTTTATTACATCTTTGTTATAAGATGCTATCAATCGGTTTATTTTAGAGATTTTATATCTAATGAATTCTAAAACTCTTTTCTTAAGGCTTTGAGCTTTTATCTTATCAGTATAGACATCCCACCTATTTGCTATTTTATAAAAAGAATACATTTTATGACAGTTTTCTATTAAGTCTTTCACTTCATTGAATAAATCAGCTGCCCTAAACCCAATGCGAATCAATATGTTGAATTTCAAATCACTAGCCATAACATACTTCTGTCATAGAAATTTATAAAGTCTTTAATTAATAATTTCCTTTACAGATTTACCAAAGAATTTTCCTTTTTCGAAAGGTTTTATTCCTAACATATCTAATGTTTTAATTTCTAACTCATAGCCAGACATTTCTCCGAAGTCGGATATAATATCATCTATCCTACCCCCAAAATCCTCATTAAGTTTAATTTGCCCTTTTTGTTTTAACTCTATAGGGAATTTGTCCTTTATTTTATTCTTTGAAACTAAGCTATCATAAGCTTTTTTCACATCAAAACTAAATACCCCGTAATAATAGATTAAAAAGTCATTTCCCATCAATTTGGTTTTAACCAGCCCGTGTTTTTTTACATCAAAATGTTCTACCAGAAACATTAACTTCATTAATTTTTTCCTACCTTCTATTTTTTCACCCAATTTATTAATAATGTAAAGAATAACGTTTTCTGTATTGTTTTTCATATATATCACTGTTTATATACTCTTACTTAAGTTTAAGTGGTTTTCGTTCATTTTATTAATTTTGTCTATTAATGAGTTCACAAAACTATTGATAGAGAATTTGTTGTCCGAATTATATTTTTGTCCTATTAGTTTGCATAATAACGAAATGTTATTTTTTCCGATCTCTTTGTTTATATAGTCTTCCAAAATATAATAGCCTTCGATTAACTGGTTTATTCTTACTAAGTTATCTCCTTTCCATTCAGGGAAAATCATCACTACTAAAGTTTTTTCGTTAGTTTTCTTGACTTTATCTATTATTTCGTTTCTTATCCTTTTCTCTAAATCTGAACAGCTTAGAAGACATTTTATCTCTACATGTATTTTATTGCCATTAACATATACAACCAAATCCGGATATGTCGTTTTTCTTTTAAATAAGATTTCCACCAGCTAATTTCAATCCCCGTTTTTCTAACTCTGCAGCTATCATAAATTTACAAAGTTTGTCACTATAGATATAGCCTTCTAAAAAATACTGTAATTTATCTTTATCGCCTTTATAATAGCCTTTAAATCGTTTTTTGAAAAACTCCCTATTTGCGCTACCTCTTATTATTGATTTTACTTGTAATTTAATATCGCGTGAAAATTCCTCTATGTTTGCAGACTTACCTAAAGACAATTCTTCCCATCCTGAAGGATCAAAAAGAGAGTAGTAGAATAGTTCATGTTTATTTTCTTCGCTCAACTTCATATATATTTGGTCTTTAAATTCATTATAGCTTAATTTTTCTGGCTTTTTTAAAAAGTTAAACATAGTTGTATTATTTACAATAAACAATTTAACCTTTCGCCCGTTTCGGAATATACCTAAAACCATCAAGAATAAATTTTTACATGTTTAATATCAAGCTATGCAAATAACTAAACAAGGGTATGAAAAGTTTGTCAGAACATTAAAAAATAAAGGCTATGATGTACAAGATGGTAACATACCAGGCCCCTGGTGCTTAGAAAGAAAAAACATAACTAAAGGCGACAAAACGGTCAATATAACAG
>CAZPID010000007.1:0-8879 GCA_964586885.1 uncultured archaeon
AGAATGGAGAGCTTTTGATACTGAACAGATGAGTAAAAGGGCTAGAGCTGGTGCTCCGCTGAGTTTTACAAAACATGATAAAGGTCTTACAACAGAAATAGGTAAAGGTGTTGGTGAATTGTATAAAGTGCCTGCTAAAAAGAGGGCACAGTATTATAGATTAACAAAATGGCACAAGAGGCTTATAAAAAGCAAGGACAGAAATCTGTCGTTTGCATTCTCAGAGCTACAGAGAATAGTTTCTTTCTTATCAATGTCAAGAAGCGTGCATGAAAGAATTGCAAGATATTATGAAGATTCTGTCAACAAAGGGTTAGTTAGAGGAAGGAGTATAGAATCAGTAATAGCTGCGCTAACCTATGCTGTCAGTAGAGAGCTTGGAAGCCCTAGAACATTGGATGAAATAGCTGAAGCAAGCGGAGTTGATAGAAGGGAAATTGGCAGGACTCATAGATATATAGCACGTGAGCTTGGTCTAAGAATACTTCCTGCAGATCCAGTAACATATGTACCAAGATTCTGTACAATTTTAGGATTAAGTGATAAGGTTCAAGCAAAATCAATACAAATTTTAAAGAAAGCTAAGAAATATGAACTTACCTCTGGTAAAGGGCCTACTGGTGTTACGGCTGCTGCTATATATATTGCTTCTGTTCTTATTGGTGAAAAAAGAACTCAAAGAGAGATTGCTGATAGCACAGGTATTACTGAAGTAACTATTCGTAATAGACAGAAAGAGATGACTGAAAAGCTTGGAATAGAAGAAGAAGTTGAAAGGAAAGCTAAAGAGGATTGAATTAATAAGCTGTGTTGACAGGCGATATTGATGTTAGAAAACCTGTTGTATAATTTCAAAGAAGGGGCTACAGGATATGCCAAACTTTATATGCCGTCTTATGAATTACAGTATGAAACTGTAAGTAAAAGTATTCAAGACTTAAGTGAGTATTTTGATAAAGTAGTAGAAAATGTAGAACCGAATTCTTTTATTTTTTTATTTGTTATAGGTAGTATTATTGTTAGTGCTTATGATCTTTTATCTTGTTATTCCAATATGAAGAAAAGGGTTAAAAATATCTAGAAATATAAGGTTTAAATTCTTTTCTATTCATAGCCTAATTATGCCTATAGACCAAGATTTCACAAAAAAGTATAAAGTTACAGGAAAACATGAGCTTGATGATGGAAAAAATTTTCACTACGTATGGGGACCAGGAAAAGCAAATGCAGAGGCAGCTCAAGACCTAAATGTACTGGCAGCATATAAAAGTAGAGGAGAGAATATAGAGCCTTTAGGTGTACACGGTACATATGTTGCTGTTGACTGGGATTCTTGTATTGCTGATGGTGCTTGTCTTGAATCTTGTCCAGTTGATGTTTTTGAATGGTTTAGAAATGCTGTTGATGTTCCAGCTAAAGACGCGCCCAATACAAAAAGTCCAGGTGGAGGAGGGGCATCAAGAGGGGATAGAAAAGACTATACAGATAAGGCTGACCCTATAAGAGAAGGGGATTGTATATGGTGTATGGCATGTGTATCAGTATGCCCCCCACAAGCAGTTTTGGTTGAACAAAAAAATCAACAAGCTCATGAAACTGCAAATCAAACCTATAAGCCAAGTCAATAAGAATTTCTTTTTAATCTAAATTTTATAAAATTATTATAGATAAAAATGAAGCCTTCTATAGGTCAAGGTGATAAAGGTGAAACTAGTCTTTTCGGTGTTGGTAAGAAAGTTACTAAAGATAGCCTAAGAGTTATTGCTTACGGAGAAGTAGATGAGTTAAACAGCTTTATTGGTTTAGCAAGATCTTTTATAAAAGATAAAAGGATTGATTCTATACTTGAAAAAATACAAAATAATTTGTTTGCGATTGGTTCAGATTTAGCTTCTCCTAAACCGGCTAAAACAATACCCAAAATTTCCAAAGAAGAAGTAAAAGATTTAGAAAAAAGTTTGATTGATATAGAAAATGAGCTTGAACCATTAAGTAGATTTATTCTACCTACAGGCAGCATCACTGCATCAGTACTTCATGTAGCAAGAGCTGTGTGCAGAAGAATAGAAAGGTGTACAGTAAGACTGTCTAAAGAAACTAAGATAAATGAAGATATCATACCTTACATTAATCGTTTGTCTGACGTATTATTTGCCTTGGCCAGGTATGTTAACAAGAAAGCGGATGTTAGTGACGTTGAGTGGCATGCTAAGTAAACTTAAAGCTGTATTTTCAAT
The DNA here is from genome assembly GCA_964586885.1 of uncultured archaeon. Lineage (GTDB taxonomy): Archaea > Aenigmatarchaeota > Aenigmatarchaeia > CG10238-14 > SCSR01 > DATDXT01. Next base: position 2,238 of record CAZPID010000007.1, read on the forward strand.
AAGAAATGGTTCTGATTATAAAGTAAAAAGTTTTGATCTTATAGGTTCTAGAGAAAAGGCTGTAGCTATTTTAAATGTTCTAAATAAATCTAAGGGGGATTTTAAAAATGTTGCAAAAGAAATAATGAAAAATAACAAGAATGTTAAATCTGTTCTTAGAAAAATATCTAAAAGGAAAGGTGAGCTTAGACTTAGCGAATATGAATTAATCATTGGGGATAGAAACACAGAAGTAGTTCATAAAGAATACGGATGCTTGTTTAAACTTGACCCTCAAAAGGTTTATTTTTCTCCTAGAGAATCAACAGAAAGAAATAGAATAGCAAATCAAGTTAAATCTGGGGAAACTGTACTTGTGATGTTTAGTGGCATTGCTCCTTATGCTATACAAATTTTAAAAAAACAGCCTAAAGTAAAAAAAGTTATCGTTGTTGAGGTAAACTTTGACGCAGCTAGTTATGCTATAGAAAATATAAAGATAAACAAGATAAAAGATGGTAAGATAGTACCAATACTTGGTGATGTAAAAAATATTTGCCAAAAGTTCTACGGACATTGTAATAGGGTATTGATGCCTCTTCCTTTAAACTCAAGTAATTTCCTAGATGTGGCCATTAAATGTCTTAAAATAAATGGCGGTATCATACATTTTTACAGTTGGGGGAGGGATGAAGATCTTTATTCGGATTCTATAAAGTTAATAAAGAAAGCTGTTAAAAATTTGAAGAAAAGGTGTAGAATAATTAATAAAATAAAAGTATTGCCTTATGGGCCTCGTACTTTCAAGATATGTATAGATTTTAAAGTCTTTTAGTGTAAGTTTTTCAAAATATTTTTAAGATAGTTATGCGTGTATCCAAACCTTTGAAAACAATAGATTTAGTAAATGGAAATAAAATACATGATTTTTGGTATGCTAATATCTATGAATCGCAAGGAAAGTTTAACGTAGAAAAAGTAGTTTTACCCTCTGAAATGGAATTTCTTCAAACAATTTTAAATACGCCTTTTAATTATAGTAAACCTGGTGTAGCCTGCTGGGAAACAGACCAAAACTATTTCACTTTAAAAGATGGCTCAGACAAAGTTCATAAATTTGGGGGTGTGGATCTTAATCTTGCAAAAGATTATTATGGTCTTTTTGGTAGCTATCATAAATTTTTAGGACTGTCTGATAATGAAGGTAATCATGAGAAGAAAAAATCGGGCGGTAATGTGTATAAAGGAATTGCTTTAGCTGCATTTACTGCTGCAGCACTACTTTTTGCACCAACATTAATACCAACAGCTGATGCCTATGATGCTCAAATAGGAAGTTTAGATGTAATTGACACAGGTGTAGATAGCGATAATGATGGTTTATCAGACGAAAAGGAAAAGTCAATAGGCACAGATCCAGATAATCCAGATACAGATAACGATGGTATACTTGATGGTATGGAAGCGAATCCTTACGCCTATAGACACATATTTGGCAAAGATAGAAACCATTGGCCTGATCCTCTTAAAATGGATCTTTATGTTGAAATCGATGGTATGCATTTACCAAGCGATGTTAAAGAAATGATGACCAAGTTCTACGCAGATGCACCAATAAAGAATCCTGACAATTCAACTGGTATAAGACTTCATATTGATGATGGAACTGAAGGCTACCATCTTGGAGGACATAGTCATTTAGATATTAAAAATGTTTATGGTAATGTTTATAATACGTTAGACATAACCAGTTGGGAATTTTATTACAAATTCTTTTTTTCTGATGAAAGGAAAGGTATTTTCCATTATGGACTTATAGCTCATAATGAATTGGATAGTTTTTATAAATTTGGGGATTCCAATATGGTATCAAGATACCCTAGTTCTGGTATAAAACTCGGCGGTGATGATAATTTTTTAATAAATTATGATGCGATAATGGGAAACTTTCTATGGTTGAAAATAAATAATAAAATTCCTAATAATTGGAGTCCTAGTGATTTGTATGAATATACTTTAATCCATGAGCTGTCACATAATTTTTTGGGTAAAATTGACTCTAATAATAATTATAAATTCTCTATCAAAAATAAACAAGGTGAAATTTTAGTTTTATTTGAAAATTCTTGGCATAGTAAATGGTCTAATGACATAATGTATCAGAATGTAAATCCTAATTCTGAAATTAAAATGCATCCAGAACTTTGGGAAGAAATAGAAAGAGATGGTGTTGGAATTTCTTTTGAAAAATTTGGTAAATTGGATTTTAATCAGTCATTTAAAATAAACCTTTCAGACAAGCTTGCAATAGATGACAAAGCAGAAACTAGCGTGTCTTATAATAAAACTCTTTCAGACAGAATTGCCATAAATGATAGTGTAGAAACTACTTCGCATTTTAATATAAAACTTTCAGACTCACTTAAGCTAACTGATAGTTTAAATAAAACATTATCTAAAGTACAGTTGTTACAAGATTCGATTGCTGTAAAAGATAATGTAAATTTAAGGGCTTCTCAAACTGAGTAGTTTTATTCTATTAACATTAAAGATTATATTTTTCTTTTATCCAGTCTGTAGCTTCTTTCAAATTTTTGAATACGTTATCCGCTTTAGAGAAATCTTGGTTTTGTGAAAGTTCAGTTGGTATAACTAAACAAATTAAACCTGCTAATTTGGCTGCTTCTACGCCATATTGTGTATCTTCAAATGCTATACAGTTTTCCGGTTTCAAATTTAGTTTTTCTGTTGCACTTAAATAGATATCTGGATATGGCTTACCTCTTAACATGTTATCCCTTGCAACGATTACTTCAAACATAGAAAATAATACTGTTCTTTTTAATTTCAAAATTGCTTCATCTTCTCGGCTACCAGAAGCAATCGCAACTTTAATTCCACGATCAGTAAAAAATTTTATAGATTCTTCAGCATAAGGCATTAAATTAAGTGGTTTTGACCTGAGCCAACTTAATAAAATTTCCATTTTCTTTTCATACAGAGAACCTTGCTTGATATCCAATTTATATTTTTTAATCAATTCCTTTTCAATAAATAGTCCGGAGTTACCAGAGTATTTTAAATACTCTTTCTTTGTAAAAGAAATACCAAATGGTTTTAATGCTTCTAACCATCCTTGCCATTGAAAACGCTCTGTATCAATTAATGTGCCATCTAAATCAAATATCGCACCTTTGATCATCATAAATATTATTAACTTATCTATTATTCTATTATTTCACTGATGCAGGGGTCGCCTAGTCTGGTCAATGGCGTAGGCTTCAGGAGTCTATGGGTTAGTCCCTTCGAGAGTTCGAATCTCTCCTCCTGCACAAATTTTATGAATAGAAATTAATCTGATTTTATGGTAAAGGTTGCTGCGGCTCAAATTAAAGTAGTTGATGATATTGATATAAATCTGGGAAAAATCTTGGATTTTATAGATAAAGCTAAGTACGAAAATTCTGATATTGTTTGCTTTCCTGAAACGTGTTTGAATTCTAATGAAGAAAATGTTGTTAATATTTCAGAAAAAATCGATAAAATTTGTGAGAGGTGTAAAGAAAAATCTATCTGGTGTATTTTTGGTTCTTACATTCATAAAAACAATGAAATTAGAAATGTGGTTTTCCTTGTTGACCGGTCGGGTAAAATCTTAAATGAATATAATAAGGTACATCTTTGGAAAACTGAAAGGAGAAATGTTATTCCTGGAAAAACAAATGATATTATTGATACAGAATTTGGAAAAATTGGGATTATTAATTGTTGGGATTTTGCTTTTCCTTCTTATATTCAGAGGCTTTCACGGAGCGGGGCAAAGATTATTTTCTGCCCATCTTATTTAGTGAGCTACGAAAAGGACGGGGATGTTTTGAGAAAAATACCTTTGGTTAGAGCATTTGAAAATTTATGTTATTATATTTCTTGCGATGCCTTTACAGATAAGACTTTATCTGAAAGTTATATCTGTCATCCGCTAAGAATTTTGCAGAAAATTGAAGGTAAAGAAGGTATGATTTTTGCTGATTTAAATTTAGAGGATATTGATCATCTGAGAAACTATTATGATCATTTGGATTAGATTATCTAGTCCCCCCATGGAAAATCTATCCATTCATCTGTCTCTTTCACATAGTAGTCAGGTTTTATCTTTGATTTTTTTGGCTTGTATAATAATGTTGAGGTCTTAACTTCAACTCCTTTGTTTTTAAGCTTGGATAATATGTAATCGAGAGTTTGTCCTGTGTCTGCTACGTCATCTACTACAAGAATTTTTTTATATTTTTTCAGATTTTTTATATCAAATGTCATTAGCTGCTTTACTTTGTTTTTTGCTTGTTTGTTTTTATCATAAAATTCTAATGGGACTGTAGCTATGTTTCTGACATCAAGAGAATAAGATAACATTAAAAGTGGACCCAAGCCTCCTCTAGCTATACCGAGCAAGACATCAGGATTGTAATTATCTTTCTTTATTAGTTCAGATAAGTCATAACACATTTCTTCTACTTGTTTCCAGTTAACGCTTCTGCTCATTATATATTATTATAATTTGATAATAAAAATTAATTGTTGCCGGTGTCGCATAACCTGGTCAGTGCACCAGTCTCGAAGTTTAAAGCAAACTGGCGGAGCTTTGTCTCCTTGTAGGTTCAAATCCTATCGCCGGCGTAAATTAAATTTTTAACTAATAAGCCCATGGTTACTTAGAAGTAATTAAATTTAAAATTTATTTCGATTTTATCATCAATTTTTGAGGAGGTTTGTCTAATTCTATTAATCTTTCTAGAAGGGGGTTTAACACATCTTCTTTTTCAATAATTTCTGAATACTTAGGAACATTGTTGTCACTAGTGCTTTGAAAATCTGTGATTCCCCTATAGACACGTTTACCATGGTAAAATATTTGAGTATAGCCTAATCCGTACATTCCTTTAGATGGGTATGCTCTTGGGCACATGAAGAAATCGCGGGTTATTCTTAACTTTACATCATAATTTATATACTCATAATGGTCTTTGTCATTATAGTTACCTTCTATATGATCTCCCCATTTCTTAATTAATCTTTCTGCCAATTTTCCTGTATAACTTTGTATTAAATCATTTTCATGTTGAACTCTACTAGACTGTGATTTACCTATCATAAACTAGAATTGAAAATAAAAGTATTTAAGTTTAATTGAACTTTAAGAAGCTACATTAAACCCGCTGTCGCCTGCTATGTTATGAACTTGACATCCTATAATATAGTTTCTTGTATTTGGATCTATTTTGGGATTCTTTTTAAGATCAAAGCAATAGTTATAACCAGAATTTGCTGCACATCCTATAGAATTACCTTCGCCTAGTTTGTGTTCATCATTTAAATTATTAAATATCTCAGTAATCTTAGGTGTTGCTTGGCCTTTTATTCTCTCAGAAATCCAACATGATGCTCCATCATCACTAGCTACATTAAGCTTAACGTCTTTTGTTGGGTCATAAACTATAAAACTTGATCTATAAAATCTGTCACAACTATCACATCCCCAGGCTGTGTCAGGTAATCTTACGTTGCTCCATAAACTATCATCATACTCAACACTATTCCATTTAGAATCTGTTAATTGTTGTATACAGCTTGTTACTTCATTACCACTGCATTCAAACATTTTCCAATTCTTAGCACTAACCACACAGCTGTATCTTGGATCTGGGAATATTGTATCGCCTTTTATTTTATGTAAATAAGTGTAGTTAGCTGTAGCAAGCAATGTGTAATAGATTGATTGTTGTACATTTTCTATACTACTGTTTTCTACGGAAAAAGTGCAATGAAAACTAACAGAATTTCCTTCTCCTGGATAAATAGTACTTGACAAGTCACTTACCAATTCAAGTGGTGTATCTGTTTTCCCGCCTTTTGGGTAAGCTTCTATACATTCATCAAATATTAGATTGTTGTAACCTTGAGGAGATATTTGGTCTAGGAGAATGTTATGAATATTAATCTGGCTGTCTTTTTCTCCTTCGTTATTTAAAGTAAGCGTTACTCTTACTTGTCTTAGATTTGGATATACTGTATAAACATCTGTGTAAGGCTCTACGCTAAACTTAAGTGGCCCAGGACTGCTTGTTGGATCAGGAGTTTTTATTGCTTCACCTTGATAGTCTTTATTCTTAAACTTGAAGTAACTTACACCTGTAACATTGTAGTCATAAGAAAATGCAGATTCATATTGAACGGATGTCTTACATGGCACTAAATAGTCGGCGCTAAGCTTTATTGGAACATCTTTCGGGCCAACAGGAACATTAATCACACATCCCTTTTTAGTTCCAGTTTCATTACCTAGATAACCTTCTGTGTCAATTACATTTCCTTCTTTATCTTTAGTAACACATTCATTTACGCTAACAGGCTTGTTATCAACACTGACATAAACTGTAGGGTTTTTAGCACGAGGAATATCTACTACAATTTGAGTGCCCCCGACAACCCAGCTATATTTTTTACCTTCTTTCGCGTCTAAGGTGAGTTTTATTGTATTTGTTACAAGTGGTATTGGTGTTGGCTCTTCTAACTCAGCTTCCAAACTATAACAATTAGTACATCCCAGCTTTTCAGCTTCGGCAGTTATACCGCAAGTAGTTTGACAATAAGCATCTAAATTACCTG
>CAZPID010000007.1:8889-10549 GCA_964586885.1 uncultured archaeon
TACCTGAAGCAGATAATGTAGCTAGATTTTGATACACTGTTAAATAACACTGTGCCATGCAAAAACTATTTCCAACTTGAGCTTGTATATCAGACAGAGGTATGTAATCTCCTAATGCATCTGATATTGCTTGTCCGAATGGTAGTTGTGCAAAGCCTGCAATCAACCCATAAATAAAATAACCAAAACCTAAAACAGCAACAATAACTATAATCAGCTGTATATTACTTCGTTTACCAAAAGCTTTACCTAATTCTTTTCCTAATGTTTTTGCAAATATAACATCTCTAGGTTCTCTTTTACCTTTAGATTCTGTTTGTTCTTTTGGTGGTAATTTTACTGGAACTAGTTCTGTAGAGCTTGATAAAGGTACGCCCATTTGCTTTATTCTATTTCCGCTATCTACGACCAAGTTTGAAGAAACAGTAAGTGCTGTATCTCTTTCGGCAGCAGTTGCATTACTTCCGGCTCTTACTCTTTTTAGCATTTTTTCTATCTTTCTAATGTTTTTCTTTACTGTCTCATCCTTGTCATAGCCTTCTTTTTTCCATGATTCTATATAACGTTCTATTGCATCAGCTCTTTGTTTGTACTCTCTTTCACTTTTAGCCATATAAAATTAATTTTGTTAATTAAGAATAAAAGTGTATTTTACAGCTAATACATTAAATTATTTATAGGTGGTTAGTATTTACAATCCGGTAGAAATAGAACATAAGATACTGAAGTTTTGGAAAGAAAAGAAGATTTTTGAAAAGCTTATTGAGAAGAATAAGGATGGTAAAAACTTCTCTTTTCTAGATGGTCCTATAACTGCAAATAATCCTATGGCTGTACATCATGCCTGGGGTAGAGCATTGAAGGATGTTTTTCAGAGATTTAAAGCGATGCAAGGATTCAATCAAAGATATCAAAATGGTTTTGACTGTCAAGGATTGTGGGTAGAAGTTGAAGTAGAAAAAGCATTAGGATTTAATTCAAAAAAGGACATAGAGAAGTTTGGCCTGGAAAAGTTTTCAAAAGCATCTCGTGAACGTGTTAATAAATTTTCAAATAAAATAATAGAACAATCTATCAGGTTAGGCCAGTGGATGGATTGGAAGAACTCTTACTACACTTTCGACGATTATAATATAGAAGCTATATGGTATTTTCTTAAGAAATGTTTTGAAAATGGATGGCTTTACAAAGGGAATAGAGTTTTACCTTGGTGTATAAGATGCGGTACTTCTAGTTCTAAACATGAAATGAGTGATGAGGGCTATGCTGATGTTGTGCATCCTAGTGTGTTTGTAAAATTCAAGCTCAAAGATAGGAATAATGAGTATCTTCTTGTATGGACTACCACACCTTGGACTTTGACCTCTAATGTAGCTGCTGCTGTTAATCCTGAATTTACTTATATAAAGGCTTATGTAGAGGGAGAAATATTTTATTTGTCTGAAAATAGATTAAGCATTCTTGGTAAAGATTATAAAAAAATTGATTCTATAAAAGGCTCGCAATTGGTTGGTTTGAAATACGAGTCTCCCTATGGAAAACTGGATGCCCAAAAAGGTGTTGAACACAAGGTAGTTGAATGGGATATGGTAAGTGAGGATGAGGGAAGCGGTATAGTTCATATAGCTCCCGGATGTGGAGAAGATGATCAAGAGCTTGG
>CAZPID010000008.1:0-10414 GCA_964586885.1 uncultured archaeon
ATTCTTCAGGCAGGAGCAGTAATTTCATAGATTTCAATGCAAAAACGCAAAAAGATGCGGAAGCTATTTTGCAGCAGGCTTATGATGAACTTAAGGATACATCGCTTCTAAAAATCAGAGACATTACTAAAATTAATTATTGGAGCAAGAATTATATTACTGCATTTGAAGGATGTGAATCTCTGGTTAACAATGGAGATCCTTCTGTCAGTTTTGACATGGTTTTTCTCGGAGATAAATACAATGAAATAACCAATTTCATCAATGATGTATATGCACATTCCTCCGCCGTTTTATCAGTAAACCCTTTCAGTACGTACAAAGATAAGATCAATGTATGGTATGTTGGTGCAATAGACAAAGATTTAGAATGCAAGTACTATGATGAAAGTAAGGCTGGATTTGAAGGGACGGCAGTTCTTTGCAATGATATTGTTGTTAAAAAATTAGCAAACTTATGTCCTCATGATGAGGAGTTTGTTATATTTAATGACCCTGGTCGTGGTGGAACTCCAGGCAAGTATGTAGTTGCCACAAAAAAACACCCTTTTGTAACAGTACATGAGTTTGGACATACTCTTGCCGGTCTGAAAGATTATCGCTACGAAGACCCATATTGTGAAATACACAAAAATATAATGTGCGCCATTGAGGAGTACCCTTATTTCAGTGAAGCAGATGAAAAGAAACTTGCCAAAGAATTGGAAAAACATCTGGAATAATTTTTAATAAATTGTATTAAATAAATTCTGACTTATGGAATTATACAGACAATTTTTGCTTAACTATATGCACAGCTATGTTTCTAACCACTTCAGCAGCTTCCATTATAGATTCTGTTAATGTAGGATGAGGATGTATAGTATGAATCAAGTCTTCTGGTTTCATTCCTTTTTCTACAGCTAATGCAGCTTCTCCAATAAGATTTGATGCGTCAGGCCCAACAATAATAATTCCTATGATCTTCCCACTTTTCTTATCTTCGATTATTTTCACAAAACCTTCAGTTTCACCTTCTATGGCAGCTCTGCCTAAAGCCGAAAAAGGAAATTTACCAACATTTATTTCATAGCCCTTTCCTCTAGCTTCATTCTCATTCAACCCAGCTCCAGCTATTTCAGGATCCCCAAAAATAACATAAGGTATACAAGCATTATCAAACTCTTTATCCTTTCCTATAATTACTTCTGCTACTAGCCTGCCTTCATGTGAAGCCTTGTGAGCTAGCAAAGGTTTAGTAGCGACATCACCTATTGCAAAAATATTCGGATCATCAGTCTTCATCTTCTTATTTACAACAATAAATTCATGATCATCAATTTTTACATTTGTATTTTCTAATCCCAAATTTTTAGAATTAGGCACAACGCCAGTAGCAACAAGTATTTTATCAACTTCTATTTTATTAACATTACCATCTTTAGATTTTATTTCAACTACAATCTTTTCACTAGACTTATCAACTTTAGCTACAGTAGAATCAAACACAAATTCAACACCATCCTTTAACATCTTTTTTTGCACAACTTTAACTACATCAGAATCATAACCACGTAGAATCTGGTCTCCTCTATGAACAAGTTTAACTTTGCTTCCAAGCCTAGCATAGCAAGCAGCCATTTCAACAGCAATGTATCCACCGCCTATAACTAAAAGATCTTCAGGCAGCTTTCTCAAATCAAGGATTTCACTGTAGCTAATTATCTTATCACCGTCAAAGTCTATGCCAGGTAAAGAATTAGGTATAGCACCAGTAGCAATCAAAGCATTATTAAATTCTATACTATCAACTTCATCATTACCCTCAACTTTTATAACTTTAGAAGATTCAAAGCGAGCTTTACCTTTAACCAACTTAACACCATTTTTCTTTAGAAGAAAATCTATACCAGACCTAAGTTTCTTTAAAATACCATCTTTCCAGTCTTGCATCTTGCCAGCATCAAGGGAAACATCAGAAACATTAATTCCCATCCTAGAAGCGTTCTTAACATTATGGAAAAATTTAGAAGCTATAATAAGAGCTTTTGAAGGTATGCACCCATGATTCATGCATATGCCTCCTAAACCGTCGAATCCTTCCTTTTCCACAAGAACAACTTTCTTTCCCAGCTGAGCTAGTCTTATAGCTGCAACGTATCCTCCAGGCCCAGCTCCAATTATAACTACATCTGTATCTAGTTTCATAAAATTAAGTGAGTTATTAAAGCAAATAAAAATTAGTTAAGTATGATATGTTCAAATTAATTTTATGGTGGACATAGTTATTATAGGATTAGTAGCAGCAACATTAACTACAATAGCATTTATTCCTCAAGTAATAAAAACTTGGAGAATGAAAGAAACAAGAGACATATCTGAATTGAGACTTGTCTTGTTTTCTATAGGTATTCTATTATGGTTAATTTACGGATTATTTATTAGTAACATACCTTTAATTGTTGCTAATACTGCTACTTTAGTCCTTGGTGTGATAATGCTATTTTTTAAATTCAAGTATAAGTAAAAATCAGAGTACTAAACCATGTACATAAAAGATTTATACATAGTCGGCATCAATTATAAAATATGCCTGAAATAGAAATGGACTTTGAAGATAATGCAGTGGGCAAACTGAAGGAAAAGCTCTGGAATGCTTCTGATGAAGAAATAGATAAAATCCTTAAAGATTATGGAATACCTTCTCCAGGTGAAATTGAGAAACCAGGTTGTTACATTCAAAACACCCCGCGTGCAATACAAGAAAAAAAGAAAGAAAAGAACGATATCGTTCTTATACCTTTAGGCTCTACTGAGAACCATGGTCCTCATAGTATTAGTGGTCAAGATCTTTTCCAAGTTACAAGACTAGCTGAAGGTGTTCGTAGATTTACTAAAAAACAAGGAAGAGAAGTTAACATTGCATGGTCACCATGGATGTATGGTAATCATCCTAAACATCATGTAGGTATGATGGGTACTGTTCCAATAAGTCAAAATGTTTTAAAAGAGCAGTTAGCAGATGTAATGTTTGGACTGTGGGCAGACGGCTATCGTAAAATGATATTTATCAACAACCATGCTCAACATTGGGTAATAGTGAGTGCGCTAGATGAGTTTTCACTAAGGTACCCGCAGCTTTCATTCTATGCTGTAGCATTTGATTGGTGTTGTGGAGTATGGGAATTTTTCCAAACAGAAGACAAGGGAGGTTGTTTTAAAACAGATTTCATCCATGCTGATGAAGCTGAAACTTCCTTAATTTTACTTCTTGCTCCAGAGCTGGTAAAAATGGAATATGCTTTAGATACAGAATTCAAAGCTTACCTGCCAGAAGGGCATTTCAACAAATCAGCCAACCATCTTGTACACAGACCTAATCTGTGGTATAGCGTACGTAACAATGTACCTTTAGAAGTTAGAGCTACACCTGAAGGAATTTTAGGAAAAGCAACATTAGCTTCAGCAGAAAAAGCAAAAAGACCAGTGGCAGCAGCCCTAAGTTATCTTACATTATTACATGATGACATACTGAAGAAATTCCCGCCAGGAAAATTACCTCCTCTAGAAGAAGTCACATTATTTTCTAAAGAAGAGGTTGAAGGCTATCATAAGAAGCCTGATGAAAAAGGTTATAAGAACCCATTTAGAGTTTGGAAACCAAGATAAAGGTTATTTATGAAATCAGTTGTATTATCTGCTAACTGGAAACCAAAGGAAGGTTTCAAGCCTGGGTCACGAGAAATTATAGGTAAAAGATCACAACAAGGTAATCTTGTATGGCATACTCCTAAAGCTAAGGTAATCAACAAGCCTGTACCAAAACTTGGGTCCATGGAAGTTTTGATTAAGATTAATGCAGCTGGCATATGTGGTAGCGATATTTTAATGTCTTGGCCTGATGACAATGGATATTCGCGTTATCCTTACATAATGGCTGATGGCGTTACAATCGGTCATGAGGTGTCAGGTGTTATAACTAAAATGGGTGAAGGAGTAAAAAAACATCAAGAAAAATCTGGAAGCAAAGCATTAGCTATAGGAACTCCTGTAGCAGTTCAATGTGTAGCATATTGCGGCTATTGTAACATGTGCAAACAAGGTCTTTTCGACAGCTGTCTTTTAAACGAAGAAATTGGATTCAGCATGGATGGTGGTATGGCCACATATATGAAAGCTGATATACGTTATGTTCATTCTATCCAACAACTAGAAGAGAAACATAAAAAAAATCTTTTCCTAGCAGGAGCTTTACTAGAACCATTGTCAGGCGTGTATAAAGCTATAGTTGAAGTAGGAGGTGGTATCAAGTCTGGTGAGACTGCAGTAGTTATTGGGGGCGGTCCTATAGGTTTATCAGCTGCTGCTTTGTTCAATTCTCTGCAAGCATCAAATGTAATACTTTTCGATTTATTTAAGGAAAGGAGGGACATTGCTAAAGCAATGGGTGCAACACATGCTTACGACCCATTGAAAGTAGATTTTAAGGAAAAGATTTTAGATTTGACAGGTGGCGAGGGGGCTGCAATGTATTTTGAAGCAGCGGGTATAGCATCAAAAATTTACCCTAAAATAGAAGATCTTTTACAGACAGGAACACCTGAAAGTAAGTTTGTAGTAATGGGTCATGGTCCAGATAAAATGCAAGTTTCTCATGAAGTTCTTATAAGCGGTTACCATCGATTGACAGGTTCTCATGGACATTGTGGTGTATGGCCTAGAGTTATAAGTCTGGTTGCATCTAAAACAATTGATCCAACTAAGATGATTGGAAAGAAAATAAAATTAGATGATGTTCCTAAATGGCTTGATATTTTGAGAACTGATAAAAGTATAAGTAAAGTGATGGTGACACAATTTGAATAAACTAAAGCTAGGTTTTAATACTAATGTGTTTTCTAGTAAAAAATTTAAACCATTTCCTTTCAAAGCCCTTAAAATAATTTCTAAGATTGGCTACCGATACGGCGAGCTCAGATGTGATAAACCTTACTGGTGGTTAGATGATGATAAGCCTAAGAAAGTCCAAGAGTTAAAATCTTTTCTAAATGACATTGATGTAAAAGTTTCATGTGTATGCGCTTCTACAGCTTCCGGATTTGAACGTCCAGATAATGACTTTACCCCTCCAGGACAAAGATTTGGACCATCTTTTGCAGATAAGGATAAAAAACAAAGAGAAGTCAGAATTAATTTTACAAAAAAAGTTATAGATTATGCACGTGCTTTGAACTGTGATAACGTTAACTCAACAACAGGTTATGCTCCAAAGAATGATAGTTTTCAAAAATGTTGGCAAAATGTGAAAACTTGTTATAAAGAAGTTGTAAATCATGCAGCTAAACATAAAGTATCAGTTAACATAGAGTATGAACCAGGTAAATATGGACCTGGAGGACTTTTTCTTTCAAATGGAACAGATACATTGAAGATGATAAAAAATCTTGGATTGAAAAACTTAGGAATAACTTTTGACATAGGACATTCAGTAGTCTGCGGCGAAGATGTATGTAAACTAATAAGAATATTTTCTAAACATAAAGTTCTAAGGCATATTCATTTAGAAGATATAAAAAAACGTGTGCACTATCATAGAGTACCAGGTGATGGTGATATTGATTTCACTCCAATTTTCAAAACGTTAAGTCAAGTTGGTTATCAAGGAGTTCTAAGCATTGAATTGTATAGTTTATGGAACAAGAATCCAGCTAATGCAGCCAAACGTTCTTATAAATATCTTATGAATAATTTTGGGGAATTTTTTGAATGAATTTTTACAATAATAGCATAAAGGGAAATTAATGGAAGAGGAAGCAACAAAAAAAAGAGTCAAATTTTATCTACATTTGATAAATGAAGAAATTCCTAAAGGTCCACATATGGAGGAATTAAAACATTGGTGCAAAGAGTTCCATAAATACGGTTTTGTTCCTCTAAATAAAGATGGAATATCTTCTGGTAATTTGAGTTTCAGAATAGAAGAAGGAAAGCCTGAATACATAATAACATCATCTACTATAGGCCCAAAGGATAGTTTAACAGACGATTGTTTTACAAAAGTAATTAAGTATGATAAAGATAATGAATCAATTTATGCTCAGGGCGTACGACAGCCATCTTCTGAAAGTAGGATGCATTATGAGATTTATAAAAATAGATCTGATGTGGACGTAATATTTCATGGCCATTCTAAACTTATTTTAGATAATTCTTCACGTATAAAAATACCAGAAACTGAAAAATTTCAGACTGCTGGAACGCCGGCATTAATAGAAGAATTGTTAAAAGTTTTGAAACAAAACAACTTCATTATACTAAAAGATCACGGGTTTCTTTCTTTAGGGAAAGATATGAAAAGTGCTGGTGAGGCTGCAATAGAAATTTATAAAAAATGCAGTTAGTAAATACATTATGAAGATTCTAACTTGGGGCACTATGATGGTTGATGTAATAGCTGCCAATTTACCTAAGATAGCAGATCCGGGCATTATTTTTTATACAGAAAATGGAATTGGAGCACGAACAGGAGGACACCCTATTGATGTTTCTATAGATCTAGTTCAGATGAATGTTAGTCCTAAAGATGTTGGTATAGTAAGTGCTATAGGCAATGACATGTTTGGTAAATTTTTAGAAGATAAATTAAAGAAGCATAGAATTAAAGATTTTGTTCAGAGAGTAAAAGTAGGCAATGGTAAGACTTTGATACTGTCAGTAAAAGGAGAGGACAGACGATGTCATCTTGATCCTGGAGCATCTTTACATATGTCTATAGAACATCTAGAGAGAGTTGTTAAAAAAATCAAACCCCATTATTTTACATTTAGACCCGGTTATACAAACATAGACTTAAAATTTGGAAACATGTTACGCAGACTAAGAAAAAATGTCCTTTCCAAATCTTTTTTGTTGTTAGATGTTTGCGCCCCTTATAAAAAGTCTTGGAGCTATTTCTTGAAAATAATTCCTTATGTAGATGCTATACATGGAAACAGACATGAAATCATAAGAATTGCAAACGAGCGTAATTTTAACAAAGCAACTAAAAAGCTGATTTCAAAAGGCATAAAAGCAATATTTCTAACTAAGGATAAAGATGGCGCTGAAATAATAATGAAAGATAAAAAAATAGCCCAACCTGGTATTAGAGTCAAAGCAGTTGAGCCTTCTGGTGCAGGTGATGCATTTTGTGCAGGAATAATTTACAGTCTTTATAATTGGAAAAAACATGATTTGAATAATTTAACTACAGATAAGCTTTCTAGAATGCTTTTGTTTGCTCAGTCATGTGGAGCTGCATGTGTAGAAAAAGTAGGATGTACTGAAGGGGTAACAAGAAATAGAGTCTATAGTATACTCAAAAAGAATGAGAAAAAAGTATTAAAGAATACAAATGTTAAAGAATTTTAGCTGGTCGGATGATAGAATTAAAAAATCTAATCAATAATGAATTTAGTAGTGGCAGCGATTTCCATGATGTATTTGATCCAGCAAAAGCTGAAGTTATAGCTAAGATGCCAATTTCTAATACTAATGATGTCAAACAAGCTGTAGATGCTGCAAAAGAAGCTTTTCATAAATGGAGCGAAGTATCTTTTAGTAAAAGGCTTAAGACTGTTTGGAAGCTGAAAGATTTAATAGAAAATAGAGAAGAAGAAATTGCAAAATTGCTGGCTACAAATAATGGGAAAACTTACGAAGAAGCATTTGGAGAAGTCTTGAGAGCAAAGGAAAACATAGAATCATCAATCAGTTTCATACACAAATCTGGTACAAAAATAAGAAACATATATTCTGACATAGACACAGAAATCTATAGAGAACCATTGGGTGTGTTTGCAGCAATATCACCATTCAACTTTCCAATAATGATACCTTTTTGGTTCATACCTTATGCATTAATTTTTGGTAATACAATGGTTTTGAAACCTTCAGAGATGACACCTTTATGTCACAAAGTAACTGCAGAGATATTCAAAAAAGAATTACCAAAAGGAGTAGTAAACATAGTATACGGTAAAAGAGAAGTAGCAGAAGAGCTAATAAAAAACAAAGATATTGCTGGCATATGTTTTGTAGGATCAACCCCAGCTGCAAAGTCTGTATACGAAAGCTCATTAAAACATGGGAAAAGAGTCATTGCTGGTGGTGGAGCTAATAATAGAGTTGTTGTTATGCCAGATGCCAATCTTGAAGCTTCTATGAAAACTTTAATAAATTCATTCTATGGGATGGCTGGGCAAAGATGTTTAGCAGGCTCAGTTCTAATAACTTTAGAAGAAAATTATGATAAAGTTAAGAAAATGTTTGTAGAATCAGCAAAAAAGATAAGACTAGGTTACATGCTTGATAGTAAGACAGACATGGGCCCATTAGTTAGTCAGAAAAGCAAAGAGAGGGTTATAAACTATATAGAAAATGCTGAACACGATGGTGTAAACATTTCTTTAGATGGGAGAGGAGCAAAAGTAAACGGATATGAAAATGGTTATTGGTTAGGGCCTACAGTTGTTGAAAGTGTGGGAAGAGACATGGATATTTACAAAGATGAGGTATTTGGTCCTGTTGCAGTATTGCTTAAAGCAAAAGACTTTGATGAAGCTATGGAGATGGTTAATGAAGGCAATTTTGGCAACGCTGGTTCTATATTTACAAGCAGCGGGAAGACGGCAAGAGATTTTATAAAAAGGGCTTGTGTAGGAAATGTGGGAATAAACTTAGGAGTGGCCCAGCCGCCTCCGTATACAACATTTGCAGGAAAGAAAGAATCTTTCTTCGGTGTTTTGCACGGGCAGGCTGATACATTGGATTTCTTCACTGACAGAAAAATAATAATCGAGAGATGGAATTAAGCATATTCTATGTACATAAAGAATTTAATACAACCTAAATCAAATATTTATTGTGAGTCTATCAACATTGGAATAAACTTAGGCGAAAACGGCTTCAAAGAAGACTTATCGGATCTAAGATCCTATTTAGACTTAGCTACAGACTCAGGGGTTAACTATATAGAAATCCAGCCCTTTCGTTGTTCGATGATGAAAAAAGACGGCACAATTGTTAAAGAAAAGTTAAATAAAATATCAAACTTACTTTCGTCTTATAATTTCAAAAAAACTATACATGGCCCTATAATCAATGATCATAGTAAGAATGATGAAAAAATTATTAAGAATGTATTAGAAAATAATCTTAAATTCTGCGAATATTTTGATTCGAACATGTTAGTAATTCATCCAGGATTTATCTGGCAATTAAAAGAACCAGATGCTTTTTTAGATAGTTATTTAGATAAAGCAGAAGAAAGCAAAGTTTCTATAGGACTGGAAAATAACTGGGATGAGTATGAATTATCTAACGTTGTAGATAACCTTTTGAATTTGATAAAAAAGTTAAAAGAAAATCATAAAAACGTGGGAATGACTCTTGACTTTGCCCACATGTTCATATCATCAAAAAAATATAACTATGATTTATTTAAATCTATTGAAAAGAGTCTTCCATATGCAATTCATACACATATACATGATAATTTAGGTGAGACAGACAAAAACAGTTCAAACAAAATAGATTTACATCTACCTATAGGCCATGGGAAAGTTCCTTTTGAAAAAATATTCAAATTAATTAAGAACCGCTATTCTGGTGTGTATATGATGGAGGTAAAACCATACTATAAGCAGCATTTAAAAGAAGCTGTGAAAACATTAAATCGCCATATTTTATAATATAAAAAGAGTAAATTTAGAATGTGGGCGAAGAAAAAGTAGAATATTCACCTGGTCTGCAAGGTGTTACTGCTGGTGAAACAAGTATTTCTCGTGTCGATCCTAATGGTACAACTTTGATAATAAGGGGGTATGACATAAAAGATTTAGTTTCTAAGTCTGATTTCCAAGAAGTTGCATACCTTGTTTTACATGGTGAACTGCCAGCCAAACTTGAGCTAAAAGACTTTGTTAAAAGCCTGAAGAATCAAAGGAAGATACCAAAGGATTTGGAGAAGCTTGTCAAAATTTTCAGCATTCAAAAAGCAGAACAAATGGACATCTTAAGGACAGCTGTATCATTTCTGGGTGCAATAGAGTTTAGCAGTTTTGAAAAATCCGATAACATAAGCAAAGCCATATCAATAATGTCTAAAATACCTACAATAATCGCATATGGCCATAGATTTTCATCAGGAGAAAAACCAATAAAACCAAAATCAAAATATTCTCACTCAAAGAACTTTCTGTATATGTTGAATGGCAAAGAGCCGGATGATCTCGAATCAGATGTCTTCGACAAATCACTTATACTTTACATAGACCATGATTTCAATGCTTCCACTTTTACCAATAGGGTTATAGCTTCTACAATGTCTGATATTTATTCTGCTGTGATCGGCGGTATAGGAGCGCTTAAAGGTCCAAGACATGGCGGAGCGAAT
>CAZPID010000009.1:0-10153 GCA_964586885.1 uncultured archaeon
CCAGACGAAGTCCACAACCTCTACCTCGGCGGAGTTCAGAGACACTCAGGAGACTTGGTCGGCTGGTGGAAGTTCAACCAGAATGTAACAAATGGAACTCTTGATAGCAGTGGGAATGGGAATACAGGAACGTTGTTTGGGCCTACTTTCAATTCTACAGGAAAGATTGGAGGGGCGTATGAGTTTGATGGTGTGGATGACAATATCGAATTAAATACAGTTCTGAATCTAGGCAACTTAAACACTTACACAATATCGGCATGGGCTAATCCTAATTCAATAGCGGATTACACAATATTCGGTCAATCAAACAACCCGGAAGGCACACCACTAGTACATCTAAGTTTTAGTTCAACTGGGGGTATACAATTCGATCATCGCGACGATGTTGCTCTTCTAGCACAATCAAAAACAGAAAATAATTTTTACACTGCAAATAATTGGTATCATGTAGTCGGTGTAAGGTCAGCATCAAACGCTTTCGAGATATTTGTAAATGGTGAATCTAAAGACACATCAACAGTTTCACCTTCAACTACGACAATTAACACAAGCAATCTCGGGGCACTTGTAAGAAGTCCTGTTGAAGAATTTAATTTCAATGGTACGATGGATAACGTGAAAATCTGGAAGCGTGTACTAACCTCAGAAGAAATAATGCACGAATATCTACAGACGCAGGATAGAGAATCAATCTACGGAAGAATACACAGAGTTGCTAGCAGTGATGACATACAATCCATAAGCTTCAACCTAACAGACAAAAACAACACATTTGAAGGAAGAGACTATGACATGAGAATTATTTATGTAAACAACACAAACAAGACAATACAAGTTCAAGGAAATGCAACACCTGATCCAGCATGCTACACTTCCGCAAGCCTTAGTGATTTCTACCTCTGCTCTTATGACAACGAAGAATTCACCAAATCCAAAGCAGGAGCATTAATCTATTCAGGCAGCACTGCAGCATTCTCAAACCTGTGCCATGATGAACAAAATAATAAATATAAATTCAATCTGACAGCTCTAGGAAATCTACAAATAGTTATACCATTTACAAATGCAGTATGTACGGACATCGGCAATCAATTAGACGTCATAGAACGCCAGGGCATTCCAGCTTCTGTGTTCGGCGATGTCGAGCTGAAAGGGGAAGCATTGCTTCAAGTAAGCCTGTCGTATGACAATATAATCATAACTGGAGATGGAAATGAGATAGGCAAGGGAACTAACAAGCTGTGCATCGAGAAGACCGGTATTTCTAATAACAAGCCTGTGGTTAATTTTAGGAGATGCTAATATTACAAAAGTTTAAATCTTTGTATTATAAATTAAATTAAGTGAGAATTATGGAGAAACTGCAATTTGAAAGATTGGTGAAGGACATTAAATTTGTGAAGGATCAAATTGAGGAAATAAAAATTAACATAAATGAGATACATGATGATATACATCCTGTCAGACCAGAATACCTAAGAAAGCTGAAGAGGATTGAAAAAGGTAAATTCAAGACTTATTCTAGCGTGGATCATCTAAGAAAAGAGATTGAGAATGTATAAAATACAAATAGATGATAAATTAAAAATTGTTCTTAGGAAACTATTCAAAAAAAATAGAATTCTATACGAAATAACAATGAAGAAAATACAGAAGATAATAGAACTACCCCAGCATTACAAACCTTTAAGTTATGGTCTAAAAGGCGTTAGAAGGGTTCATATTGATTCCCATTTTGTTTTGGTTTTCAGGATTATAGAAGATAAAAATAAAGTTAAATTTTTAGACTTGGACCACCATGACAAAATTTATAAGAAACAATATAAGTAGTCAACAAGATATGCATAGAGAAGACCGGTGTTTCTAATAACAAGCCTGTGGTTAATGTCAGGAGATGCTAATTTGGGTAAAATTGATTTTATTTATATTTTTCCTTAGCCCATTCTTCAGGACGCTTGCCTTTTTCCAGTGCAGCCTTACCAAGCATACCATGCTCTTCTTCAGGTACTGTGATCATTCCTTTTAATGGGTCGTATGCATGCTCCTTTATAGCAACCTTTTGTTTCTCTACCGACAACAGCTGCTGTGTGCTTATGCCATAAAACTCGGTAGGCAGTTGGTCAGGCGGAACATCTTTCTCCAGATAATGTACAATATTCCTCAAGGCAAGGTAGGATTGTTTGTAAGGATCATCGCCGCCGCCACGCTCGAAAATAATATAGCAATTTTTATCTATTCCCATCCCTTTTTTTCTAAGCTTGTAGTACATCTTGTAAAGATACAGCTGCTGTTCGGATCCAAGAGGTATTGGTATGTGCGCAGGTCCGAGCGGCGACGGCCATCCTGTATGTATTACCAGCATATAGTCTCCCCCATCTTCAGGCAGCAAATCAAACGCAACCTCCGGATTAATGTTAGCCATAAGTATATGTTCTATATCAAGAGCAACGCCAAACACACCTCTACCTTCATCTAAAGTTTTCATAACATGATACATCTGCAGCGGATTCGGCAGTCTTGACATTTCTTCTTCAGGAACCATTGGACTTTCTATAACGAAAGGCATATTGTATTTTTCAAGTATGTTTGTTAACTCATGTATTCTCGGGTCATCATCTTTATTTGGATTTTTTTCTTGGGAAAAGTGTCCCCATATATACTTTGCTGATACAGCTGGAAACCATAAAGTATATTTTGATATAAAATGTTCATTATCCATTGAAAGCTTTTCTATCTTATTTTCTTCCAGCCATTCCTCTTTTGTTTTTTTTGCTAAAGTTGCATAGTATTCTATACCAGAATTGATAATTTTTTCCCATAGAGGATCATTTGTTATTTCCATCCATCTTGCAACAATATAATATGCTAATCTTTCTGTCGCGTAAGTTAGATTTAAAGTTTGAGAAAATCCTCTTAACGTATCTTTAAATGATTTTTCTATTCTGGGCGGGATATCTTTTTCAACATCTTTTTTTATACCTTCCTCCTCCTCTTCTGTTAATGTAGGGTTTGGATTTTCAGATGTTCTTCTTTGGTTTTTTTTCGCATCAGTTAATCTTTCTATAGCTGCTTCCTTTTCTCTTTCGAGAACCTGTTTATAATCCGCCTCCCCTCTCATACCAACTATTTCCATTATAAACTTCTTTCTTATAGCCCAATCTACCAGTTTTTCACCTGTCTCAGTCTTATTATTAAGCAAGACATTAATTGGCCTTCCCCAGAAGTCTACTATAGTGGTTTGTTGGAATTCTCTTCCTAATTGTAAAAAGCCTAGTGATTCAGAAGAATGTAAAAGTAAATATTTGGACCCAAGCTTGCCTGATTCTGTAAGCATGGTCTCTATTTTCTGATGCACTCTCACATAAGTGTCTTTCAATGCAGAATCCATTTGTATACCCTCGCCACCAAGTGCTGCAGTTTCACCATGTATACCAAAAGTTATACCCATTTTTTTAACTTTTTCCATATTTTCTTTAAGATCTGGCTCCTGGAATTCTGATATACCTTCCAGTGGCATTTGTACAAAATTAACACCGTGCATTATTACAGTCATGGCTTTCCTATACAATCCAGCCAGTCTCATAGCTTGGTCAGGCCCGCCTATTTGTTGAGCTATGTGGAATGCTCCAGGATCGCTCCCGATTATATAACCCATAACAAATCACCTACACTGGAACCTCGAACTCTTTTTTAAGCCAGTCAACTACAGTTGTAAACATTGGAGTCAAGTCTGTCCTTAAATACTGCTTCTCTATTCTAGTTTTACTGTATTCGTACTTGCCGTAGTTTGAAAAAAATTCAACCTCAACACCAAAATTTTTGAAAAACTTATACAAACCCCGCAGGATTACCTGATGCGGCAGCCAATATTCTTCTGTAATTTCCTTATGCTTCATTTCTCTTTCATCCATTTCCTTTTCAAGTTTCTTCTCCTCTTCTTCGGTTTTAAAAATCTCCAGCCTTTCCAATTCATCCATGCTTTCGCCTGCCACTCCCATTTCTCCAAGCATCTGTTTTATATAGTTGTCAACTGATTTCTCCCTGGCTATCAATTCCAACTGCCTTAGAATTATCATGTTCTGCGATTGCAGGGAAGCAGTCAGGCTGTCGATTATAAAATCTTCCACCTCGTTGCCGTTCGGCAGCTTTGCCATAAGTCTTTTTATAGGAATTTCAAAGAAAATGTAATAAGGACTAAACACCCATGATTCGCCGCCAACGCCGCGCATTCCTTTTTTGAATCTCTCTAAGACTTTATTTCTAGCATTAAAAATATCCGCAACAGTTATCTTTACATTATACTCGGCTTCTATCTGTCTTATGTTTCTTCTTATCAAATTGTCGATAGAAGGCTCTAAAGGCAGTGACTCTATAACACCTGATTTTGATATAAGTTTGGCTTTCTTCAACTCTCTTATTTCTTCTCTTCTAAACCCAACTCTCCACCCAGGAACTAACATAGCTATCTCTCGCGTACCTTTGTACTTTTCTGAAGGTGCGAAAGGCTTCCACGCCCATACTATATTGGTGTCCATCGAACTGGCCTGTGCATCCGGCAAATAAGGCGCTAGTCTTTGCAACGCTCCTATAGACCCTTTTTTTTCCAGAGCTTGAGTTATAAGTTTGTATCTTGCAATAAGCGGTCTTGTCATGTTTTTATATTCAATCATTGATTTTTTCCTTGCTTCAAGCATTTCAGTTAAAGTCTTAAACCTGTCCTCAACAGCTTTTTTAAACAGCCTGTCTCTCCATTCGATATACAATCTATTTTTCGTACCCAACACTACGGATTCGGCTTCTGATAAACTGTAGGTTTCTTTGATTTTCTTTTGTTCTACGTCTTCATCCTCCAGCTTCATAAAGTCAGCGATTATCGTCGGCCATCTTGGAGCTATAAGCTTCAATGCTATTGTTTCGCCAGTGTGAACATCTACTTGATCAATAAAAACTGCCCTCAATGACTGGTCTCCCTGGAGCTTGAGTTTTAGACCTTCTTCTCTGTTGCCGCTCTTAATCTTCTTTTTTCCTTCTTGCAGCATTGCAAAATAGTCCATGAACTCTTTATATTTTCTCCAATCATGTTTTACCAAATCCAGGTCTGATATGGATGCTGCTATGCTTGACAGACTTTGCTTTATCTGTGTCTCCATCTGCTGCTTCTGCGCGATCGTGAGCTGATAATATTGTTGAAATACAGGTGATACTTCTATAGATTCTTCTATCTTAGCAACTTCAAACCCCCACTTGCCGAGTTGTGACATCATTTTAAAAAATACCTTGCTGCCTTCGCCTGGCGGAGTGAAAAAGTCTAGTTTTGTTTCTAACCAAAGCGGCACATGGTTAATGCCTTCGCTAAAAGGTATTTTGCGGCTTCCTACAAGAGTCTGACCTGTAACCCCAATGCCGGGCCTGCCAGGATTTTCAGGGTAAGTTATCACCATAAATAGATATTTTGATTCAATGAATTTAAGCTTTTGATACAATTAAATAACTTTAATTAGTTTTCTTAACAAATAGATAATTATGCCGATATTTTCAAGAACGAAGATGCTTATAGAGGACGACTGTATTAGACAAAAGATTATACTTTTAGACTATCATGGCCCAAATCCGCAGAATATTTACAAACAAATAAGGATCCTTCTAAAGTCTATTTTCAAAGTAAATGAGAGGGAGATAGAGGAAAAGA
Organism: uncultured archaeon; assembly: GCA_964586885.1. Lineage (GTDB taxonomy): Archaea > Aenigmatarchaeota > Aenigmatarchaeia > CG10238-14 > SCSR01 > DATDXT01. The sequence continues at coordinate 5,693 of CAZPID010000009.1, forward strand.
TATTTGATTGGGATAGAACAAGCCCTAATGAGAAGTTCAAGATTCATTTCATAGTTGAGAAAGACGTGGATCCCCATTCTTATTATCACATAGAAGTCACCCTTACCGGCGATTCCAGACCCAGCAAGGAATTCGGCAAAGAAGGCAACGCAAACGTACAAATAGAATCCATGCTCAGGATAGAATACCCTCAGGATAATTTTTGGCAAAGAAGTGTTTTTTATGAATTTTTCAGGGTGATTTTCCACAATGTTATATACAAAAGCGAGCGCTACAAGCTTTTGGACGAATGCAAGGAATTGACTATGAGATTTTACACCGAATTGAAAAACTATTTGAATATTCTGCCGAAGGGAGGTTGATTAATTTATGTCTGTTTGGAGGCTCGAAGACGACTGCATAGCTAAATCATCAAAGCTTACATTAAACTACAGTGGCCCTAACCCCTTTTCTGTATATAGAAGAATAAGATCGATAATAATGCTGGCCACGCTTGTAAAAAAAGAACATATATGGGAAAGAGATTTCCGCTGGGGAAAGATAGGCGATCCCAGAGATTTTTACATCAGGCTTTACATCAGCAAGAAGATGGATGCCAGAACTTTTATATTATTCGAATTAATTTTCCAAGGAAAGCAGCCTAGTGATCCGAGCAAAAATGGTATGCTGAGTATGAGCATAAGTGCGAGATTAACTACTGATTATAAAATGGAATCGACCTTCCAGCAATCAGTTATGTACAGAAGCTTGCTCAGAATGTATCATTTTGCTTTCTACAATGATGTCAGAAGAAAGTTCTTGAACCGCTGCGGCGAATACATAGACAAAATAATGATAAGCATAAGAGCCGAGCTAAAATTGGAAACAAGGGAAGTAATGAAACGATAATTTGAAAACAAATAGATTTCTAAATAATTATATCTTGGCAATGATGTAAGACGTCTTACATAGTCATATGTGATATGTATCACATTTTAGATTATTCTTATGAATAAGTTTATATAAAATTTATAGGCCAAGCAAATAAATCATAATTATGAAAATACAATTGCTGTTAGTTCTTTTCATGAGCGTATTGGTTTTATCTACTTTAAGTTTTGTGATGGCTAAAGACAATGACAATGATGATAATGATGAAGAAGAAAAGGAAATAGAAAAGGAAATTGAAGAATTAAAAAAAATAGAAAGTGGGCAGAAAAGAAAAGTTGAAGTCAAGCTCGAAGGAGATAAAGTAGAAATAGAGTCAAAATTTGAAAAGGAAGATGCTTTAGGTGAGATAGAAAATAAATTTAAGATAGAATTTGAAACAGGAGAGGAGGTTGAAATAAAGCTTGAATATGAACAAGAATCAGAAACTGCCGAAGGTGAGTTTGAAACTGAATTGGAGCAAGAAGTCGAGTTCGATTCTATCATAGAGTTTGTCGATTCAAATAACAATAGTATTTTTGATAAAGGCGAGGAAGTTTTTGTTTACAGTTTAGACAGAAGAAGCTTTAACCCAATAAGCTACACTACTGGCATTACTGTCAATAATGTGACCGAGCATATAATTTCTACTCAAACAACTGACGGCGTTCTTAAAATAACATTACATGCTGTAGGCGAGTTTGCTAACATAGAAAACCAATTAGTAAAACCCACAGAAATTAAGATAGATCTAGAAATAAACAATTTCCCTTACACCAATGATTCCAGCAAGCTTGCAATGAAAATTAAGATAGAAAGTACAATGGAAATAGAAACTGAAAAGAGAGCAGAAGGCGGAGAGGAAGAAGTAAAGATAAAATCTACTAGTAATTTTGAAGGGTTTTTCTCTTGGAAGAAGACTGCTTTGATTGATGGTGTAGAAAAGGAAGTTCTATCTACTTCATTAGAACAAGATCCGGATGAAGATAGCGAAGAAATTTATTTGATATATGAAAGAGGCAATTCTATAATTCATGATCCAAAAATAGGATTTACAATACCGTCAATAGCAATTCCAAGCTTTATTTACCTTGTATTAATCGGACTAGCAATAGTAGGTTTTGTTATCTTCCGTTTAGTTAAAAAATAGATGTTTAAAGCCTTCGGTGAGAGTCGAACTCACGACCTATTGCTTGCTTTTTTGCATACAAGGCAATTGAGCCTCATGTTTGCTCTAACCAGCTGAGCTACGAAGGCAGATTATAATTTTTAAATTACGTGAATTTCTATTTAACTGTTTATTTCATAGCACAATTAAGAAAGTAATTTTAATGGTTAAAAAAGATTTAAATACAGTGTGAATAAATTGTATTTAGATATCAGTGGATTTTACAACGATTATTTCCAAAAGTTGGTTCAAGATCAGTTTCCTATCATTACTCCTAATTTTCTTCATGAATTTTTCTACTTCTGTTTTTGCTACAACGAGTTTAGATGTTGGCGACAATTCTGTAGCTCCAGTAGACAATGTAATTTTGAATTTTACATGGAGTAATTCCACTAATCCTACAGCTGGTTATTATTTCAACAATATTACTTTTACCCTGCCAACTAATCTGACTGCAATAGCTTCTTCCGGTTCAACAAATGCGACTAATGTTACTAGTTTTGCTATCAGTGGGCAGTCTGTATCATTTGGAAATGATAGTAGTTGGACAACCGATATCGCTGCTTGGTTTGTCTTCAATATCAGTTCTATCAGCGCTGGAACTTATACTATCACTGGAACTGAGACTTATGAAAATGTTACAGGCGGCACACCCGATCCTGGAAATGTCAGTACAGTGCCTATAAGTATTGTGCTTAATATAAACAAAGGTACTCCGTCTATATCGATTTATATCAATGACGGCCAAGTAAATAAAACAGTAACTTATCCTACAAAAGTAAATGTAAGTGGTAATACTACTGATACGAGCTCATTACCAACATTCAACTTGTATGTTGACACATTTACAGCATCAAGCAGCTATGCTAATTTATCTAACATAGAACTTGGTGTAGGCACTCACAATGTTGTGTATAACACCAGCGGAGATGCCAATTGGACGTCTGCAAGCAATTCAACTATTTATGTTATTGTTGACAAAGCTTCACCAAGCTTGAGTTTAGCTATAACTCCTTCAACTACAGTTTCATTTGGATCTCAAACTACTGCTACTGGTTCAGGCTGTCCCAGCGGTGTAACATGTACTTTAACCAGAGATTCTACTACAGTAGCAAATCCTGAAACAGCAACTCTTGATGCAGCTGTTTATACTTATAAATTTGAGACTGGTGGCAATGCTAATTATAGTTCTGCTAGCAAGACAGCAACCTTAACGGTTGAGAGCAAGCCTGTAACTGCACCTTCGACTTCAACGCCCCAAATAACAGTGGATATTAGTGGCAAAGTCGAAGTATATGTACAAAAAATCTCACCAGGCTCCCCTGCTACTGTTAGTATAAGCAAGTCAGATACATCAGCAACTGAAATAAGCATCAGTGTTAAAAATCAAGTAAACTTTGTAAGGGTGAGCATAAAGAAAATTGATCAGCTGCCAACTGAAGTAGCTACACCGCAGGGTGTTGTTTATAAAAATTGGGACGTTGTCAAGACTAACATAAAAGATGCAGATGTTGATCAAGCTACAATTAAGTTTAGTGTAGAAAAATCATGGCTATTAGACAATAATGTTGATGCAAATACAGTAGCTTTACAGAGATATAATAATAATGAATGGCAGAGTTTAGCTACAACTAAATTGTCGGAAGATGATAGTTCTGTTCATTATAGCGCTGTAAGTCCAGGATTTTCATATTTTGTTATAAGCGGAGCAGCAGCTGTAGCAGAAGAACCTACTCCGCCAGAACAGCCTCCTGTAGAAGAGCCAGAGAAGCCACCGGTAGTAGAACAGCCTCCTGTGCAACCTTATTACATAGGAATGGAAGTAATAATAGTCATTGTTGTAATCGCAGCTATAGTTGGGGTTATTGTATATAAGATAAAGAAAATGATTTAATTCATGCACAGCTTAAATAATTCCTTGCATTCTTGAGCGTGCTATGTCGAAATAATTCTTAAAATATATTGCACCTCTTTGTATAGTTGTTCTTAGACATTAATAACGAAATACCAGACAAGTGAAAGCATGACCCATACTAAAAAGTAGGCGGCTACCGCATGCATCCAAGTCCAGCCATTTCCATATTTCATATTCCCGATTCTCAAAAGCCTGTTTTCGTCAAGAGCCCCGCCGATACCAACTATAAGCGAGACCAACAAAACGTAAAGAATATTGAAGCCTGCCGGCATGAATAAAGCCCAGCCAATACCGCCGCCTACCGCACCTATCATAACCTCGATTGGAACGGCTTTAACGAAAAATCTAGACTTCTTGCTGTACCAGTAACCAAACTTTGCCCCTAAATTTTCAAAAATCCAATCGAACCCCATCAGGAAAATACCGAGAGTGATCGCTTTTAAAAACAAATGAGCCTCGTTTTGAAATATGA
>CAZPID010000010.1:0-10075 GCA_964586885.1 uncultured archaeon
CTCCTTGCTCAAGGGTTTTATGCTCTTTACGTGTTCCGTAAAATCCTGATTCCATAACATTTTTTAATTCGGAAGCTTTCTTGTGTAACGGTGTTAATATTTTATAAAGATATTGTTCCATGTTTTTTTTGTTCTGAGAAATTAAATTACTGTGTTCTTCTTTAACACTCCTTCTAACGTTTGAATTAATAGCTGGCTGTTTAGCATAAGGTTCTTCCATAGACATTATTTTTGCGTTAACTTTATTAGCTGTGTTGATAATCTCCCTGAAAACCTTTACTTTGGGTTGGTCTTTTTTAAATACATCATAGCCCATTTCAAAAAATTTATCACCTACTTTTACTTTTGTAGTATAAACTTCCTCCCTAAAAGGCCAGTCCTTAACTACATCTGAATACCTTATATCGTCAATTTGAAGCTCGGTAAGTTCAAGGATAACATAAGCTGGCTTTATTCTTTTTATAGTTTCTGTTATGGTTTTTGTTTGCTGATGATGTAATTGTGGATTCTCAGAAATAGAGGCGTCTCTCATCAGATATACTTTGGCCATAGTTAATCACTTCTAATTATTTCTTGGTAGAAAACTTTAAAAATGCAACAAATGAACGGTTTTTGAACTTGATAAATCTATTTAAGCACTAATCAATTACTAAGCCTTTTTATTCTGATTCAATCTCATCTAAAATCTTACTTAGCATGTCGTCTTTCTTCAGTATATCGGGCTCTATTTTAACAAATGTTATATGCTGCTTATTGTTTAACTTTGAGTCTTCACTAAAGAGTTCTGTAGTATAATTCGAATCAATTGTCAAGTATTTCTTATACTCTCCTTTTATAAAAAATATTTGATCGACATCATAGATTATTTTATCTTCGTTGTTAAATCTCTGAAAGGCGTAAAATAAAAAATACCCTTCATTCCCCTTGGTTCCTTTGGTCCAAAGTGCTGTTGGATAGGGCATATGATGACCGAAATTAAACACCATCTTTGCAAAAGTTTTTTCATCCAATTCCATAGCAGGCGAGATGTTATACAAACATTTTACTTCTTCTTTCATTAAAACCACTCACTACTTATTTTATTAAATTAAAGCTTTTTAAACCTTACATGATTCTGATTTTTGAACCTACTGTTTCTGCCCACTATCCTGTAATTTCTTCAAGGTTTCTTCATCAAGAACAATAAACTGAGACTGTGGTTGCGCAGGCTTTGCTCCATTGACATAAAATTCTGTAATGGAAAGCATGTTGTCCACATAATGAAGAATGATGGCCTCTATGTTTCTAGGTGGTGTTGGTCCGCCTTCGCCGAAATGACTTGCCACAAGATGTATGACCTTCTCTGGAAAGCCCCTAGTGTAGAGCTCAGCAGTTCCCAGCATGCTATGATCTAATAAAATCCCTGTGTGACCCACGTTTTCTCCTTCTTTCTTCCATTCAAATATCTTAGCCACATCATGTACCAATGCTCCAGCAATTAAGCTGTCTCTATCAACTTTTGAACCATGAATATTTTCAACTATATCTGCTACTTTCATACATAGCTCTGTAACGCCTATTGTGTGCTTTAATACATCCCTCTCTGTAGTCCCAACATTGCCAATGCTGAATGGTGTCTTGGTTTCCTCTATCTTACCTTGTGGATATTTCTTAAAATCTTTATGAGACAGACTTGGATTTTTTAAATAATCTACTACTTTCTTCCTTAGAGCTGTATCCTTTATGTTTTTTGCAAGTTCGATTAGTTTTTCTACCATTAAAAATCATTGTAATGACAAACTATTTAAATGCTTTTACTTTATTGAACTTTTAATCCTTTGTTCTACTATTGAAAGCTCTTCATCCTTTGCCACATTCATGGATTCCCAAACTATTGGCATGCCATCATTGAAAAATCTGGGAAGTATATGGGTATGAAAATGATTTATACCTTGTGCTACTCTGTTGGACTGTATTATATTGACGCCATCAGCACCAACAGCTTTTACTATAAAAGGCGCCAGCCTTCTAACTACTTTGTACAATTCTCCCATAATTTTTTCATCTATTTCCAAAATAGTTTCAACATGCTTCTTAGGAATTATTAAAGTGTGCCCTGGATTTCTTGGTCTTATGTCTAGAAAAGCTACTACTAAACCATCTTCATAAATTACATGTGCCTTTTGCTTCCCACTTGCTATTTTACAAAATATACAATCTTCTACCATACTTACCAGTAATAAAGTTTAGTTTATCGGATAAAAAAATGAGAAAATCATCCGAATAAACTACCAAGGCCTGCTGTTGCCTGCTCTGCTGCTTTTCCTTCTTCCTCTTCAGATTTTTCTTCTTTCTTCTTACCTTCCGCTTCACTACCAGCAGTTGGTGCTGCTTGTACGACAGCTGCTTGTTTAATTAGCTCTTCGATGTTCTGGCCTTCTAAGCTTGTTACTAAAGCTTTAACTTTACCTTGATCTGGAGTTATTCCTGCTGATTGTAATACTTTGTTTAAGTTTTCTTCATTTACTGTCTGTTTAGCTGAATGTAGCAGTAAGGCACTATACACTTCTTGCATCTTGTTTTACACCTCCGATAATTTTATCTTCCAAATATTTAGCTTCATTATAAGCTTTGGATAATAAATGTCCAATGTTTTCTTTAGTAGGATAGCCTAGAGCCACGGAAAGGTTTAGGGCTTGGGCGAATGCTTCTTTTAATTTATTTAGATAGTTATCGCCAACTAGATCCAATACTTCCTTTAGATACAGATTTCCGTCAAAAAGACATACAACATTCAATCCGATTTTAATTGGTCTTATATTGAGCTTTCTGAGTATTGATGCCAGATCACCAGAAATAATATCGCCTTTCTTGGCCACTGTCTTATCTTTTTTAATTGCTATCTTTCCTGCTTCTACTCCTGTAGGTATTTTAACCTTAGCGAATTCGCTTATAACAGGTCCTGCAAGTAAGTTTGTCGGCCCGGCATATACTTCTATATCATATTCTGCTGTGTCTCCGTCTTTTGCAAAAACATCTGACTTGAGATTGGATATAGTTAGATAAGTTTTAAATGGATCTTCATCTGTTAATAAAATAGCTGGCTGGGATGGAAGCTTTTCTTGCACCGGCTTGAGGTTTTCAAACTTTTCAAATGCACGCAAAAGTATAGATTTTTTAATAACTTTCATTACAACTTTATCACTGAGCTTTTTCTTTATTATTTGCATTTGGTTTGTAGGAAACTTGTATAAATCAATTACCCCAACTACTTTGTATTTTCCTAGATCTTCTGCAAGCTTTTCCACTGCTTTTAGCTTTTCTTCTTTTACCATTTTTACCACACCTCTAGACTTACTGGCTTGCTCATACTCAGCTTAAGTAAGAATCCTTTTATGTTGTTCCTGCCTTTTGGAAGCTTTGTCTCCAGATGCTTGACGACAGACATTATATTTTCAGCTATCTTTTGATCATCCATGTTTTCTTTACCAACCACACATTGAATCACAGGAGCGTCCTTTATCCTTATCCTAATGCTTTGCTTTAGTCCTTCTATCTCTGACTTTACATCTCCGGCTGCTATCTTAGGCATTTTTCCCTTAGGTGCCAGAGTTTGACCTAGCGTTTTACCTATAAGTGGCATCAGTTTAGGTTCTGAAAGAAAGAAGTCTGTTTCTCTTATGAGCTTCTTGCCTGAGCGCTTATCTTTAGCAAAGCTGTTTACGTCTGAAGATGTTAAAACTTCTACTTCGCCTAAATTTTTTATATTGTCAGCAAAAACTACAACTTTGGATTCCTTTCCTGGTCCATGTGGTAGCTTTACCTCTTCATTTATCTTTCCTTCGGGCTTTTTGATGTCTATCTCTTTTAAGTTTACAATTAAATCGAATGTCTGATCAAACTTTCTTTTTTTAGAATTCTCTTTCAACTTCTTAATTGTTTCAACTATCTTTTCGGTCATTTTTAATAACCTCCCACCGAAGTGGTAACCTTTGATTTAACTATTCTTTTTGTTGTATAAGCTTAAATACTTTTTAATTATTTTAATTTTTGAAAACTTTAGCTACAGCTCTATAGCCATCTTCCTTCGTTTTACCGCCAATACTGCTGGCTTTGTTAAATGTATCTAAAACTAAGTCTCCTATTTGTTCAGCGAGCTCTATATTTGGCGTGTATTCCGGGTGACCTGGTCCACAGATGTAAAAAACTTGTGCGGGCTCTAGCTTGTATATCAATGCATACGTATCACTGTGCTCTGATCTCAAATCTACACCTTTTTGATATGCACTGAAACCGTGGTCATCAAAATGTGAGTAAAATCTTCTTTTTTCCAGTTTTTTTGAAATTGCCTCCATCACACCAATAGAAAATTCGTCCTTGGGAGCTTTTGGGAGAATGAAAGCTGTCTTTTGAGAGCCATGAATGAGATAAGTTTTACCATCTATGGTTACTGGATTTTGGCCTGATAGTTTTTGATTAAGATCATCTAGATTTCTGACATTAGATATCAGTTTAATTGTAGACATCAAATCATTACCATAATCTTGCTGTCCGCTTATATTGGCTATTATATAGTTCATCTTATCAATTTTCCCTCCAGATATTGCCTTGGAGAATGTTTCGGCAAATTCGTCAATCTGTTTTACATATGTCTTGACGACATCCAATGATTTCATCACTGCTTCATTAGAGTAATCGTCTGGATATCTTTTGTAAAATGATTCAAATGCTTCTAAAATAGTTGAATGTGCTTTAGATAATTCTCCACTCATATTTGTAACACTGTAAGCTATTTTCTTTTTCTGTTGTCTGGTAAGTGGCAGTTTGCTTACTGAGTCGCCTATCCCATCCCATCTACGACCATAATTTAGAGCATTTATCTCAGCCAATTCCCATACTCTATCCACAATATTCTTAGCATCCTTTTTACTTAGTTCGCATCCCTTGCTTAGATGATTAAAACATAAAGTATCCCACAGTGAATTAATGATCTTTTCATTTGATTTTATTTTTTCCCATTTTGAGTAAAGTTCTTTTTTAGAGTATACTGCTTTACCTTCAGCATAGTTTGAAAACAAAGTACCGAACTGACTGAGAGTCATGCCTAGGTTAGTATTTTGTGTCATGAAATCAATCATCGAATTTACTTCGCTTTTTGAAAAGTTATAATACTTACTGAGTTCCATTAAGCCGAAGCTGGTGAGTCTAATAGTTTCTGATTGCTTGGTATTTTTATTTACTTTTTCTAATAAATTTTTATAATAATTTTCGTCTACTTTCATAAAGTTTGATAAGTTGCCTAAGGCAATGGCACAATCTTTATAGGTCATCCACTCATCAGTGCTTGTATCTTTGTCTAATTTTTTTACATGATTTATTAACTCTGGAGAAAATTCTGTATTGGTTTCGAATAAAAATCTTTCTATTGTAAATTCGCTCATAAGTACTATATTGAGTAGGAAAAATATTTATTCTTATTCTTTCTCCAAACTATCCCACTTACCTTCATCTATCTCCTTTATAACTTCCTTTGGTCTTTTATCATTTATCATTACTCCATTGAGACTGTTAGCTGTTCCTACTACTTGCTTTAGGGCTGATCTAAAATCTTTCGATAACAAGCTGTCTTTTTTAATTTTTGCTATCTTTGCTATGGATTCCATCTTCAAGCTGCCAACTGAAGTTTTAACTTTTGTTTTATCTTGTTCTGGTGGTGGTGCTCCTTCTGTAGTTTTATTTTCTACTTCTATCTTTGCTAACTTTATACCTAATTCTTTTTTAATCAGACTGCTTGTAGGAGGAATGCCGATCTCTATTTCGTAAGCCTTTGTCTGTTTGTCAATTATAACTTTAACTGGTACTTGCATTCCAGCATAGTCTTTTGTCTTATCATTTATCTGTTTGAATATTTCACCAGGATTAAGTTTATAACTTGAAAATTTAGGTGCAGTTGTGGCATTGGGCGTAGCCTTTCCTCCTTCTACAAGCATTTCAATAGTATCTTTCCCTGACATGATTAACTATAGTTAGTGGGATAAACTTATAAAACTTATTAAATATTGCTGATGGTTTGTCTATCTGTTTTTCAAAATCATTTTATCTAGTTTTGAATGAAGTCTTTTACCAAATTTAAAAACAAGAATAGCGGTGGCTGCAAGTATTATAACAATAAAAATATAATAATTGATAGTATTTACTTCAGATGGAATTGTCTTAGTTACATTTGTATCGTTGGTGATTATAGTAGGCTCGCTCTCTTGTATTGTTTTATTTTCAACAACAGTTTCGTTCTCTATATCCTGAGTTATGTTGGTTTCGTTTGATTGATTTTCTTCTATTTTAGATATAGAAAAGCCCCGGCTGCCTCCTGAGTCAATATCAATGCATTGATTATTGCTACATGTAAAACCTGAAGAACAAGCGCAATCTATAGAATTGCCACAGTTTTCACCGGCGTCACAAAAACCATCACCAAAATACGGGCTAATTGGTCTGCAAACATTATGTAAACAAATGTTAGAGCTACAGTTAGAACTATCTGTACAGCTTTGTCCGTCAGAAAGCAATCCGCCTATGGTAAAATTACTGAACTCTGTTAAATTAGCCCAGACATATTTTTCAGAAATGTTAACGCCTCCTATCAGATTACCATCAAACTTATTCCAATTGCTTGCATTCCAACGAAATATTCTCAGTGAGGTTTCTTCTAGATTGCTGGGAAGCTCTTGACTAGAGTAATAATATTTGAATACAGCATAAGTTAGGTTTCCGGTGATGTTGCTGCTTGCAGTTATGGCTATATACTTTCCTAGACTTACTCCGAGTGGGACTTGGCCAATAGGGTTATCTATTCCTATTGTCACGTTAATTGAATTGTTGGTTGTTGTGTCATTTGTAAATATGTCAAACGTTACATTCACTTTGCTAGCATTAATTAAAGTTATTGTATTGTTGGTTACATCGATTGAAAAATTAATGTATGCTTCTCTTACAATAAGAAATAAAGTGTTAGAACTAGAGGAATAATTTACATTGCTGCCGTTATAATAAGCTGTAATGTTATAGATTCCAACTTCAATGTTGGTTGTGTTAGTTATGTTGGTTATACTGTTATTGGAAGAACCAATTTCTTTAAAACTTCCACTATAGTTTGATAGAAGAGTGATTGTAAGATTAGTGGCAGTGATATTTATTGTTGCAGTAATGTTTGCCTGACTTTCTCTATTGTATGTAAAATTATTCTGTGTTCCATTAAAAAGTAAAGTAATTGATGTTGTAGCTGTGTTTATGATTGTTATGTTTGTTAAACTATGATAGCTGTAATTCTGTGTACCATTGTACGTTAAAGTATAGTTGTACGTGTTCGCGCCCAGAGTTATGTTTTCTATTACGTAAGTTGTGTTAGTAGAATTCACCAAAGAATCATTTCTAAATATAGATATGTTGGCTCCAATATCTCCAATGATCACACTGCCATTTGCAACAGTTATGGTTTCATAAGATGTAACATTAGATGGATTTATAATGAGCTTAAGACTTGGTAGGGGTTTTAAAACTTCAAATGATTGTGCTGTAGTGTTGTTCCAATTATCTAAAGTATCATTTGCTAGCCACCTGTAAGTATAATTGTCAACGGCGAGATCAGTCATGTTAGCCCAATAAGTTCTTGTAGTTGAATTTACGATTTCATAATCAGTTACATTTGTTATATTGCTAGCATTGTTCCATTCAAAAACAACATTACTTATTCCAGAATAATCTGTTATGGTTACATTAAATGTATAGTTTTTATCTTTCGTATAAAGATTGTTAGTTTCTGTTAAATTGTAGAAGATTGGGCCTTTTGAATCGACTATTGTAAAGTTGAATACATCTGTTGCATTCTGGTTGTCATTAGCATCGTTGCCATATATTTGCCAACTGACAACTGTACCATTTGTTAAACTATAATTAACCCATGAAAAATTACTCCAACCAGTTTTAGAATTTATTGTAATAGGCGACAAATAAGTTCCGTCTGTATAATTATTCCATGTTCCAGTTTCATTTGTTGACAATGTTGCTTGATACATTTTAATATCGTCTGTCCAAAAGGCTGAAAGGTTTATTTCTTCACCGAGTTCTGCAGTTGAAAAATTAGAATTATTGCCCCAAGTTGGCACTATGTTATCTGTGATCTGTTCTGTAGCATTGAGAGCATCTATTCTTGTAAAGTTTAGATTTGTTCCACTATCATTAATCCTAACTCCTGTGTCATTCAAAATATTTACAAAGTAGCTAACATTCGTACTTGTGTCATAGAAAAGATTATACTTTTGATAAAGCAGTGCCAAAGCTCCTGCTACATGTGGAGTTGACATAGATGTACCTGATAAAATTGTATATCCTCCGCCAATAACGGTTGAATTTATACTGCTGCCAGGAGCAAGGAGATCTGTTATATTGTTTCTGTTTGAAAAGCTTGATATGCCGTCTGTTTTTGTTGTAGAAGAAATTGCTGTAGAATTTTGTATACAAGCAGGATTACCAATAGATGTTGTGCTCGCATTATTACCTGTAGATACAACTACAGTTATGTTCTTACCAACTGCAGAATTTATAGCTGCAGTCATAGTTGGATCATCACTGTCACAATACGTAGAAAAAAGTGTTTCAGATCCAAGACTCATGCTTATTACGCTTATGTTCAAGCTTGTAGAATTATCAACACACCAATCAATACCTGCAATGATGTCAGCAGAAGTACCTACACCTGTATTGTCTAAAGCCTTGATGGAAACAATGCTGACATTTGGGGCAACTCCTTTTATACCACCGTTAGCTCCAATTATTCCTGTGACATGAGTGCCGTGCCCAGGATTATGATCATCTATCGGATCATTGTCATTATTAACAAAATCGTGGCCTCCAACAACCCTGCTACAGTTGGCTGTGTTTATGTCTGATGTTTGTGCACAACCGCCTAAGTCTGAATGAGTATAATTTACACCAGTATCAATCACGCAAACTGTAATTCCTTTTCCAGTTATGTTAATGCCGCTTATAATTTGATTCCAAACCTTTGTAGCATTTATTAAAGGAATGCTATCTTGTAGATCAGCTCTGACTTTATACACAGGATTTATTTTATCCACAAATTTTTTGTTTGCAAGCTGAATAAGCTTATCCTTAGGAACTTCAATCGAAACCGCAGGGATAATTGTGTAATGATTTTTTACCTTGCCTAAGGTTGATAAATCTGAAATGCTATCTTTGTTTTTATTCTTGTTTAGCCAGACTATGACTTCTATTGTTTCTTTATCTGACTTTTGGTTTAAAACATTTTCATGTATCTTCAATACATTAGAAGAAAATGTGTTCACTATAGGAATAAGGAATATGAACAACATTATGACTGCTGATAATAAGCTTAACTTCACAGGCTTCATAAAATACTAATTGTTATATGAAAAATAATTGTTTGTTATTTCCATTTCTTTCTAATTTCATCCCATTTACCAGAACTTTTCTTTATAGAAAGTTTTATTTTTTTACTCCAGAAAAGATAGATAAGTATGATATAGCAGCATTATCTTTGCAAAAATTCAAAAAACTATTAAATAGTGTGTATAATGACGTTGGTAGTAAAGGCTGATGGCTCAAAACAAGAATTTGACAAAGAAAAAGTTATACGAACTTGTTTAAGACTGCGTGTCAGTAAAGAAATAGCTGGGAAAATAGCATCTAAAATAGAAAATAAATTACAAGACGGCATGCCAACAAAGAAAATACTGAAAATGATTTTTACATATGTTAGGAAACACAAGCCCGAAGTAAAACATCGGCACGATTTAAGACATGCTATAAGTATGCTTAGACCTAAACCTGATTTTGAAGAATTTGTCAGAGTACTTTTAAGAGAGCATGGTTATAAAGTAAAACCGAATAAAATCATCGACGGCAAATGTATAGACCATGAGATAGACGGCATAGCAAAGAAAGATAATGTTGTAATATGCTTGGAGGTAAAGCATCATCTAGACTATCATTCTTATACTGGATTGCATGTTTTTCTTGAATCTTTTGCTACGCTAGAAGATTTAATCGAAGGCTATGA
>CAZPID010000011.1:0-9336 GCA_964586885.1 uncultured archaeon
TTACTGTGACAGAACTTGAAGTGCCGGCTGCTATGTTTAATGTTTCTGGACTTGTAGATAAGGTTACTTCATTGGCTGCAAGAGCATTTACAGAAAACATTAGGGTAGAAAATAGAAAAATGACCGATATATAGACTAATTTCTTCATAATAACTATTTAATTGGTCTTATTTAAATCTTAGCCAATGCTTTTAAGTAATAGCTTAGAGTAAATTTATTTTAACGTTTTGATCAATAGAGGATTGTAAATGGAAGAATTTGATGTCATAGTAATAGGTTCAGGCTCTGGTCTTAATGTATCTTCTGCTGCTGCTGGAAGAGGTTTAAAAGTAGCCATAGTTGAAGAAGGGCCTTTTGGTGGAACATGTCTTAACCGTGGATGCATACCTTCAAAAATGCTGATACATTCTGCTGATGTGGCTGAAACAATAAGAAACTCCAGTAAATTCGGGATAAAATCATGGATAGAAAAGATAAATTTCCAAAGCTTGGTTAAAAGAGTTTCTGATTTTGTAGACAATGATGCTGCTATGATAGAAAAAGGTAATAGACAGAGTCCAAAAATAAAAGTTTTTAAAACCAGGGGAAAATTTGTTAGCCATATGTGCTTGCAGGTTGGCGACAAGACTATAACTGGCAAGAAGATATTGATAGCTGCTGGTACAAGGCCTTCAGTGCCGCCAATCAAAGGACTGGATGGCACGCCCTATATAACTAGCGATGAAGCACTGCGATTAAAAAAGCTTCCTAAATCGATGACTATAATTGGTGGTGGTTACATTGCAGCTGAACTTGCTCACTTTTTTGGAAGTTTGGGAACTAAAATAACAATAATACAGCGAAGAAACGTGTTGATTCCTAATGAAGATTTTGAAGTATCAAGAGAGTTTACAGATATATACAAAAAGAAATTTAGACTTTTACTAGAGCATACAGTAGATTCCATTTCTTATAAGAACGGCAAATTTATCACAATAGCTAAAGAAAAGGAAGGCAATAAAATCACTAAAGTTATTTCTGAACAGCTTCTTGTAGCTACAGGTAGAAAGCCTAATACTGATATACTTGAAGTAGAAAAGGCTGGGGTAAAGATAAGCAAGCATGGCTATATTGAAGTAAATGATTGCATGGAGACTTCTGTACATAACATATGGGCGCTTGGCGACATTGCTGGGAAATATCTTTTCAAGCATTCTGCAAATCTAGAATCAAGATATGCTTATAGAAATATGTTTGGTATAAGAGAAAAGGTAGATTATACAGCCATGCCGCATGCTATTTTTGCTTCACCGCAAGTAGCTGGGGTGGGGATGACTGAACAATACTTGAAAGAAAACAAGATTGACTACACTAAGGGACACTACAAATACATAGACACAGGAATGGGCGAAGCACTTCGAGATGAAACAGGTTTTGTTAAAGTTCTGGCAGATCCTTTAAGTGGTAAGATATTGGGATGCCACATAATGGGTACAGATGCGTCTACGCTAATACACGAGGTCATAGTAGCGATGAAGCACGCGAACGATGTGAAGAGCATAACGGACACTGTCCACATACACCCTGCGCTGCCGGAGGTGGTGCAGAGGGCGTTCGGCTCGGTGAGGCTGAAGAGTTAGACTTTTGTGTTTTTGGTTTCATTAGTAAAATAATCATGAAACAGATTTCAAAGTATTTAAGCTTTGACCATATTATAATTAGTTATGATGAACCCCGAAAACCCCTATCTACTTGTCGACAAGCTATTTGAAGGTTTGGACAAAGATAGTAAAAAAAGGTCTTCTGAATTAAAAAACTATGATTTTGAGTGCCTTTCTAGTCGGCCTTTGGTAGCCGAAAACTTTGAAATAGGTAACATGTTTAAAGTGCCAGATCCTCATGTAAGAGTTATGGCGAAAGAATTTGAAGAAAAAAACGTGGAGTCACCAAGTGCGGAGTTATTTTACACACAGACAATGAAGGAAGATTTCGATATGAGGGACCCTGAAATCATAAATAACATAGGCAATACTGTGGAAAATATTGGCTACAAGTGTAAAGGCGTACACTTTCTTCCAGATTATACAGAGGTTGACATTGGAATAGGAAATGTTAAAATCAGCTCCCCATCGAAAATAGAATTATATGTGTGTTATTCACTCCCCAGAAACATATTTAGAGACCTATTAGGTGACTTAATAAAAAATTTTAATGAAATAGCCTATAAAAGGGCAAAAAGCTGTCTTGCCAAAGAGCTGCTAAAGTCATAAAATAAAGAAACTAATTTAACCGTTTAAAATAAACTTAATTTTGAGCAGTATGGCTGAGAAAAAGGAAAAGGAACCTGTGGAAGATAAGGATTTTTGGTACAGACTTAGAAATGAACAGAGGGATATGGTAAGAGGAGAGCTTAGAAAAGAAAGACTTGGACTTGGTGCAAGGACAAAAGAAGAGGAAAAAGCTCTTGAAGAAGCCAAGCATGCTTTAGAGGCATCAAAAACTAAATGGAGGGTAAAAAAATTATTGGGAATAGTTCTTATTTTGGTGATAATTTTCATACTGTATCTTCTCTACAGCAAGGGCTATTTCGTTAAAGTACCTAACTTGTTACCTCCTGCTTAATAATTGGTGTTAAAATGGAATATTCCTGGGGAAAAGTTGATAAGAAAGAATGTATTCCAATTTATGGATTTTATAAAGTAATAAAAAACTATCGTGACAATGAACGGAAAATAATTAATAATAAGCAAGATGATGAATTAAAGTTTATTGGAAAGATATGTTGTCATTTAATTGTCACAGGTATTATTGCTCAGGTTGTATATAACATTTCATCTAGAGATGTTACACAATTTTTACAATAAAACTTATTTACTTATCATAGATCTAAAAAGTAATAAAATATTACTAGGTTTCTCCCTGATCCTTCTTACGCTATACTGCAACCATTTTTCACCATAAGGTATATATTCTGTAACCTTGAAACCCTTTTCAACTAGTTCTGATTTTAGATTATCTCTCACGCCTTTCAACATGCCAAATTCGAACTTTCTGTGATGCTCTTTGCTTAAATCTGTAGCTTTGTAGACAAGCTTATCATCATGAGTAGCAATAGAAAATAAACTGCTGCTGTTTTTGAAAAGATGTTCCATAATTTTAGAAAAATTTTCATCTACTTCGTTTCTAGAATCATATGCCAAATGGCGCGGTTCTTTATAAGCTCCTTTAACAAGCCTTATTTTTCCTCCGATATCTATCAACCTATTTACATCTTTCATACTCCTTTTTAAATAAGATTGTATACAAATGCCTACATTTTTGTTCTTGGAAAAAACAGAAGAATAAATATCTAGTGTATCGTCAGTAAATTTAGATCCTTCCATATCTATCCAAACAAAATTATTTACATTTTTAACATGATTCACTATTTCTTGAAGATTATTTTTACAATAGTAATTACCTGTAGAAAGACCTAATTGTGTAAGCTTGACAGAAATACAGCCATCTATTTTCTTCTTGTCAATAAGATTTAGCATTTCTTTATATTCTTTGATAGTTTTTACTACCTCATCTTTGTCTTCTAGTTCTTCACCTAAATAATTAACTATAGTGCTAAATCCTTTGGTGTTGGCTTCTTCAGAAGCGTAGATAGCTTCTAGCTTAGTCTCTCCTGCTATCCATTTTTTGGCAATATAATAGACTAGTTTATGAACAACAGGTATTTTTAGTGGATAGTACCAAATAGATTCTTTTACTAGTTTTCTAGAAGACATACTTATCAAAAGAAGATTAATTTGTTAAACTTTTAAACTTTAGATCCTTATTTTTATTTATGCCCAGGAAAAGCAGGCGCTTGGAGAATTATAAAATAAAATCTGTATACGGTATAATGCCTAATGACTTGAATTCTCAGGCCACTATCTTTGGCGGCAGGATTTCTTCTGAAGTAGATAAATTATCTGGATCCGTAGCAAAGAAATACTCGGTTAGCGATGTGGTTACGGCATCTCTATTTGTACCATTTTACAACCCTGCTTACAAGGGCGAAGATCTAACATTTGACGGCAGGCTGATTTATGTAGGCGGATCTTCAATGGTTGTGCTGGTTAAGGTAACATCTGAGGATTATAAAACCGGAGAAAGAAGTAAAGTGGCAACATGTTATACTGTATTTGTTGCAAAAGACGAATGTGAAAATCTGATAGATTTGCCTAAGCCTGTTGTAACAAAGAAGATGAGGAAACTATATAATTTTGGAAAGAGTTTGAAGGAAAATTCTATCGAACTTAGTGAAAGACTTTATGATGTTTAATTTACATTAGACATTGATTACGAATTTAACAATCTTTAAACTTCTTAATTTTTTAGAATATGGCAATTACTATTATTTACAATACCAGAGTCGATTAATTCTTTCATTGAATAATTATTTTTTAATGCTGACTTAATGCCTGTATATCCGTTCCTTATTGTAACTTCTGTTGTACCAGCTTCCTTTGCTATTTCTTTTTGAGTTGGACGATCACCTTCAAGTTGGCATGTGAAATATATAATTGATGCCGCCATACCAATAGGATCTTTACCTACATTATAAAGAGTCTTCTTAAGATATTCATTGATGCTAATAGCTTTTCTCTTTGTCGGTTCTTTTATGTTTAAATTGTGAGAAATTTTAGGAATATAAGAAGAAGCATCCTGCACAGGCATTTTTAGATCTAATTCTCTAAAAATCAATCTATAGCATCTTGCAATATATTTTCTTTTAACATTACTAACCGACTGCATGTCATTAAGTACTCTTGTAAGCCCTTCTTGTCTACATACTGCGTATAAACTAGCAGTCATCATTGCTTCTATACCTCTACCTCTTATCAAATCTCTTCCTAAAGCTTTTCTATATATGTAAGCTGCATCTTCTTTGATTTTATCATTCAAATTAAGTTTCTTTGTATAATTATCTAGGAGTTTGAAGGCTGTAACTAAATTATTTTCTTTCGGACCAAATTTACTTCTTCTATCCCATTTATCTAATCTTCTCATAGTTACTTTCATTTCATGTTTTATAGGCTTACCTTTAGCATCTATATTCCCAGTTCCAACTTTAGTTGAAAGGCCCATGTCATGTTGAGATAATAAAGTCGGCTTGTTCTTTACAAATTTTACTTGGTCCATTTGCTTGGAAAATTCTATGAAGTATTCGTTTACTTCTTCACGTTCTGAAGAAACAATTCCACACTTGCCGCATACTGGCTCTCCATCAGTGACTATGAAATTTACGTCACAAGACGGACATTTATTCGGATTATTCCCTATTTCATTTTCATGATTCATCATAAACACCTAGATTTACCTAAAACAGTTATGACAATAAACTATTTAAAACTAACAAAAGCTTCCATGTCTTCTTTTTTGGATTTTCTAGAATTATTTAGTTCTATTAATTCATCCTCAAGCCTTATTCCTTTCTCTACACTTTTAGTTCTTCTAGCTCTTACTCTAACAAGTATGGGATAGTTTACTGCTTCTCCTGTAATTATTGCTTCACCTACTTTCAATCCAGGAATCATTTTCATAAGATCATTTGTAATTCCCTCTGTACTTTCTTGTATATGCTGCAAATCTATCGGATTTGTTATTCTTAGAATTATATTTGTATTACATTGACTGAGAGCTGTAGTGGATAGTCTTTTCGGTCGCTGGCTTATTAAAACCAAACATGCATTGAATTTCCTACCTTCCCTTGCAATAGTTTCTATAACGCTTCTTGATATCGCTCTTTCTTCTTCAGAGTTTGGCGCAAATTAATGCGCTTCCTCTACTATCATTATGAATGGCGGTATCTTCTTCCGTTTTCTTAAATTAAAAAGTCTTCTTGCAAAGTAAGTTACTATTATTTGCTTTTCTCTTATACTAGTTATTTCAGATAGATCAAAAATGGTCAATTGGCCAGATTTTGCTACATCTTCTATTCTGGGATCATCTTGACTTTTAAATAGCCCAGTGTAGTTAAGTCTGTTTAACCATGAAATTAAGGATTCTTTTGTCTTTAGATTTTTCACGCTTCTCTCAACTTCGTCTATAACATTGAACAAGGTATATGGTTTCCTGGATTCTTTGATTTTTTTAATTACATAACTAAGCTCTCTTTCTTGCACGCCTGTAATCTGGGGTATAAGTTCTGAAAAAGTCTGCACGCCAAGATTTTTTACCGCTATTGATACTTTTCTACCATCTACTATTTTAACTTTCATTACATGATTTTTATCATCACCAAACCCAACATATTCTCCATGAGGGTCAAAAATAACTACCGCGGGCTTACCAAGTTCTTCCGGCCTGTCTAGAATTTCTTCTATCAATACAGATGTAGTATAGCTTTTGCCAGCACCTGATAGTGCAAGTATGGCTAAATGTTTTTGAAATAATTTTGATAGATTAAGCCTGGCTTCTACATCATGAAAATCTACATCACCCAAATACATTCCAGATTTATCAAAACCAAGGAAGTCTGATAAAATTTTGCCATCAGCTTTGTAAATTTTTTCTCCAGGGGAAACTGGAAATGTGGATCTTTTCTGTAAGCCGTCTTTAAACACGCCAAGTGCAGATGCGCGCGCAGTAATATATTCCCATCTTTCTACAGGAAATTGTTCAGCTAGTGGTTTTCCAGACTTTTCATATTCTACAACTGAATCAGGTCTTGAATAATATTTATTATCCTTTATCACTTCGTCTACTCTACATATGAGCAAGCCTTTATCAAAATTTAGTTGAATAAATTCTCCTTTTCTTACAGGTATTCCTTTATTGTCATTTATTACAAACCAGAACTCGCTGCTGTTTGGGCCTTCTTGTGTTGAAATGACTGTTCCTATCTCTTTCATAAGATAACTATGAGACTTTAATTATTTTAATGTTTTGTTATTGGTAATTGTAGATCAGCTTTTTTTCTTTTTCAAATTGAGATCTTTTTCTTTATGTTTAAGATGGAAAATTTCTGCTAATTCCCTTGCTATTCCCTCTTTCTTTTCTTTGTATACTAATGCATTTTCAATTAAATCATCGATTTTATTATATGCTGTTATCTTTTTATCTAATTTTTTATAATGTTCGATGAGATCTTTAGGCAATTCATCATAGTCATTTTTAAATACATAGAATTCATCCATTCCTGATGAAAATGCAGCTTTAATTTTATATTGAACACCGCCGACACCTTGGCCATATCCTCTGACAGATGGTGCACCTGTACCTGAAATATTATGTTTAACAGGTATATTTGCAAGCTCTGAAAATAAAGCAAGACCTATAAATTCACCTGCAGATGGCCCACCTCCTTCATAAAGACCTGTAAGCCAATCTACATGTATTATTTTATCAGAGAGCTTTTTTACAATATCCTTTAACGTATCTTCATCATATTTTCTTTCTATATAATCTAATATCATTGTTTTTGCTTCTTCTATTGATTGCTTGGCTTGAGAATACGCTTGTTCTATCTCAGGATTAGTAGTAGAATCTCTTATACCAGTAATTATGATATGATCTTCTCCTTCTATTCTGTGTCTTATTTTAACGTCTATAGGAAATATAAGTCCTCTACCTTTATCTGGATTATACGCTGCAGCATTTATTCTACCAACAGTATCTTCTCTGATAATTTTCTTAAGTTGTTGGGCATAAAATTTGGCTTCATCAGAATCTGTAACTTTTTTCTTTCCTAAATCTATATGATCAAGGGTTAGTTTGTAGTTATCTAAATCTACTTCCTGAAGTTTTTCTACAGATGTTTTTAGATTTTTTGCAGCCCTGTCTAATGCAGGTTTTCTCTCTTTGTAAATACTAGTGTCTTTCTTATATGCTTTTATGGCGAGATATTCATTAATTCTAAGCCTTTCCGCTTCATTAATTATTGTAGATATTCCAGCGGGTTTAAGATAATCCAATCCTATTTTCTTCCAGACGGTTTCAGGATCAAGATCCGAATCAGCTTTTTTAAGATGAACTTTTGCTATGTTAATTTTTTCTCCCTCCTTTTCAGGACCTTTTACTTCTAAAAGTTTCATTCTACCTCTTTCAGGATCAACCAAAGCGGAGTCCATTAATTCTTTTCTATTAGTGTTCCCAACAATAAGAACACCTGTGCTTTCCTGCATACCATCGAGATAATCTAAAAGTATACTATTCAACGAATTATCAACTTTATCAGAACCAGAGATTGCAGCAGTTCTTTTACTAAAAATACTATCCATTTCATCAAAGAAAAGTATGCATGGTGCTTCATACTGTGCAAGTTTTAAATAGTCTCTTAAAGCTTGTTCACTTTGGCCTACAAGAGATTGTCTTAGATCAGCAGGTGATACTGAAAGGAGTTTTATATTTTTTCTAAGAGAACGATAAATATTTATTAAATAGGTTTTTCCTGTACCAGGTGGGCCATGAAGTAATAGTCCTGAAGTTATCTTCTTACCAAATTTTTTTAGTTCTTCATTTTCAAAAAGTACTGAATCAGCAAATTCAATAAATTCATATTTTACATCTCCTATATAATCATCAAGTGTTAGACCTTGTATTCTTCCACCTTCTTGTAATTTATATTTTATATTTTTCATTCCAGATGTTTCTCTATCAGAAATTATCATCGAGACTAGATCAGGTCTTCTGAAATCTTCTAAAGTAAAGTCTGTTTTAAGATTTTCTAAAATGCTGTTCCCTTTGTAAAGATTAAGATAAAGATCACTAGTTTTACCTTTAGCTAAATTTGCAAATTTAACTATATCAGATGGCATCAAGTTTCTGTAATTTCGTTTGTTGAATTCTTCTTTAATTACTTTGAAGATATCTTCTGGGGATGAATCTGTCTTAGATCCGTATAAAGATTTTTCAAGTATTTTGGTAAGAAAATCATCGTTGATTTCCTGATCTAAATCAATTGTTTCATCAACTCTTCTCCTAACTTCTTCATGCAGGTTTTCAGGATCATTTGTAGCCAATATTAGAACTCTATTGTCATTAGTATTTTTAATTTCATCCATTTTTTCTATAAGACCTTTTCTGTCTTCGTCCATAACTGATTTCATACTTCCTAATTCATCAGAACGGCTTGCTATAGGATTTATTTCATCAATAAATATCACTTTTTTATCTCCAAATTTGCCTAAAGAATGGATTATATTTTTATATCCTTCAGATTTATATTTGCCGCCAAAGGATGCTCCTGTATAAAAATTAAACGTTATATCTTTGTTTAAGTTTCTTATACTTCTTTCAATAGCATATCTTGTTGTAAGAGTTTTTCCTATCCCTGATCTACCAACCACTAGAAATACTTTTGGAGGTGGATTATCTGAAAGAAAA
>CAZPID010000012.1:0-8865 GCA_964586885.1 uncultured archaeon
CTACTGCAATTAAACAATCAGTTAAAGTCCCTCCGCTTACCCACCATTCATAACAAAGAGTTACATTAGTAATAGTAGCACAATCTGTTATTGAGCTGTTAGAGACATTTACACGTATTCCTGCAAATGTATTAACACTAAATGTCTGTTCTTCTTCAGCAACATCGTCACAACTTAATCTATCATTATTGCCAGTACCACATACATTCGGATAACCACCGTCACACGGATCAATATAATTGTTCGGTGTAGAAGATTGACTTTCTTCATCACATATTTGTACTCTTAATTCAGTTTCTCCACTTGGTTCAGCTACGATAGCTAAAACTAACGTGTAAAGTAAAGATGAAATTATAAAAACAGAAAATCCAATTAACAAATTTTTAAATCTCATACCTTCTTCCTCTTATTTCCCAGACATTCATCTTGCCAATCCTAAAGCCATGAATTT
This sequence comes from uncultured archaeon, assembly GCA_964586885.1. GTDB lineage: Archaea > Aenigmatarchaeota > Aenigmatarchaeia > CG10238-14 > SCSR01 > DATDXT01. The sequence continues at coordinate 452 of CAZPID010000012.1, forward strand.
TACCTTCTAGCTGTAGATGCAAGCAGTGACTATTAACAGAATGCCATGCCCTTTTTATTCTTAGAGATATTTCTCTTGTAGAAACAGGAACCCTAGAATTTCTCAGAATTTCCAGTATTTGTTCGTCTATGGTATCTAAAGTCATTAATATAAATTTTATATTTATTTGTTAAAAAGCCCTGATTATACTGCCAATATTGGTACCAACGTTCGCACTAATAGTCACGACTATATTCAAAGCAAGAAATCAAATTATGAATTACCACAGTTTTATCATGATGTATGAACAGTTGTATTTGGATGTATTTCTATACCGCTGCCCCTGAGTATTTTCATTTCAACAATTCTTTTCTTATGACTAACTCCTCTCATTTTAAGAATTTCTATTCCTAATTGCTTTACGCCCCTTTTAGATATATTGTAAAATACAATAACACCATCCGCTAAAAATTCTTCAACACCTGTAGGACTGAATACGTCTGGGACTTGTTTTGTTTCAGTTACAAGAAATGATGTGGCTTTAGATCTTTCAAAAAATCTGAACAGCTGTTCGATGAATATTCTGTAGTTTTGTTCCTTTCCAGTAAATGTTGAAGCTATCGCGGTAAGAGAGTCAACTACAATAACATCTGGTTTAAAATGTCTAGGTATTAAAATCGGATCTATGTCTATCCTGACTTCTCCTTTGGCTTTTTCAAGCATGCCTTCTATTGTTCTAGATATGTCAAACAGATTAAATCTTTTAATCATTAGCTTGCCTTTTTTCTCCAGCTCTTCAGGATTCCACTTAAAATCTCTCATGTGGTCTCTTAATCTTTCCTCAGATTCTTCGAATGACATGTACAAACATTTTTTACCCTCTTTAGCCGCATTTGCTACTGTTTGTAAACAGAAGATAGTTTTTCCAGAACCAGCACCGCCAGCAACTAGAACAGATACACCAACTGGTATTTTACTTTCGAATAAAGCATCAAAACCCTTTATTCCAGTTTCAAAATACTCCTTAGCATGCTTGGATACTTTAGCCATTTTTTTCTTTGATTTGACTCTTTTCTTCATTTTACCAACAATTATTATTATGATATATTGATAAATATTGTTTTACCTTTTACCTATAGGTATAGTAACGTGAAAAGTACTGCCTTTTCCAGCTTTACTCTCCGCCCATATCTTACTTTCCATTGCATTTACATATTCTTTAGATATGGCCAACCCAAGACCGGTGCCTGAAATCTTCCTAGTAACTTCAGTTTCAACTCTATAAAATCTTGTAAACAACTTTTTCATCTGTTCTTTTGACATGCCAATTCCTGAATCTGCAACTGATATGTGCAGGCTGCCGTCGTCTACAAAGGCTTTAAACACAACTTTTCCTTTCAATGTGTATTTCATAGCATTGCTAAGCAGATTCATCACTACTTGCTTGAACTTGTCTGTATCAATCATCACTTTAGGAAGCCTCTTAGGCACATCGTATTCAAATTTCAAGCCTTTTTCCCGAATAGGCGTTTTAATAACTTCTATAACTTCATTTATCGAAGGACTTGGATTTACTTTCCTAAAATCAAATTTAACTGTACCTAGATCAATCCTAGACAAATCTAATATGTCAGTAACAAGATCCGACAGTCTTTTACTTTCGTTTGTTATTATGTTTAGATATTTAGTTTTTATATCTTTGCTAACTTTTTTATCCAGCAATACTTTAGCAAATCCCTGTATTGCTGCTAATGGTGTTTTTAATTCGTGTGCAGCAACTGATATGAATTTATCTTTCTGGGCATCCAGTTCTTTCAATTTTTTATAGCTTCTCTTTAGTCTTTCTTTTGTTTTAGATACATCTTCTAGCGTGCTAATAACTGCAGTTTTAGTTTCCGCAAGCTCTTTTGTTTTTAAACCGATTTTATGTTCCAATGTTTTATCGTATTCGTCAATTATTTTCCTTGCCTCGTTCAAATCTTTCATCATACCTTGTAAGTATTTAGATAAACTCTGAGCCTCGCCTTTCATCTCTTTCGGCAATTGAGCCTCTTTACCTGTCATTACAGCCCTTGCAACACGTTCCAATTCTTTAATAGGCCTTCCTACTTCTTTTGATAAAAATAAAGAAAATATAATCCCTAAAATAATAACTCCTAAGCTATAAAATATAAAAGTATTGTTTAAAGAATTTGATGATGACAGAATTACATCTTTGTTTATAGAATATAGTATTGTCCAATCATTGCCATTAAAATTTTTGTATCCACCCTCTTTAGAAAATGCTGTAAAGAAATTGCCTTTATGATACTGATTATATTCGTACACTATGCCCATCTCATCTTGAGAAGCTTTTTTAACAGAATCCAAATCTTCTACAGTCTTTATTGTTTTATACACAGGATCATTTGTAAAAACTATGTTGTTATTTTTATCTATTATCGCAACTCTGCCTTCTAGATTATCCAAGATATTTTTAATTTTTTCTGCATCTACTTCAGCTGTTAAAATACCAATAGGCAATCCATTATTTTCTACCAGGAAAGCTGCAGACATTATAGTAGAAACAGCAGTAGACTCTTCTGATAAATGAAAACTATATTTTTTTCCATCTGAAAAATCATCTCTAAATTTGGACAAATCATATCTTGTACCTATTTTAATATCATCAGTACCAGTCAATTTTCTTTCATTTAAATCAAAAAATGAAACAGACTTGAAATACTTTTTCGAGGATTCAAATTCTAAAAGCTCTTTTTCAATTGCCTCATTTGAACTGGCACTGCTTTTTACAACAGAATTATCAGCCAGATCTTTAAAATCACTATAAATGTCATAAAGAAACATATCCACAGAGAGCATTGTATTCTGTGCTTCTTTTAAGTATCTTTGTTCTATTTGTGGCACAGAAATTTGGTTTACTATGTTAGATGAAATAATAAATGTGACGGCCAATGCGATAGCTGCTATTAATATAACAAATGCGGTAATTTTGATATTCAATGCCATATCTATCCCTTCCTTTTCTTAAGCTTTCCTACAATGTTCTTAAGTCTTTTGATTTCAGATTCCCTTCCAACTAGCAGCTTGTTCAGTTTTTCCGATTCTTTGACTTTATCATGCAAATCACTCTTCAAGCGCTCCAAAATCTCCTTTTGCTTAATCATTTTTATCATCTCCTTTACAGAATCTGCAATTTCCTCTATTTCATCGCCAGTTCTAATTAGAAAATCATAATTCAAATCGCCAGTCAATATAGCTTTTACCCCTTTGTGCAATTCGCGTATTGGTTTAAATGTGTGTTTTGCGAATACAAACCCTATTGCAGCAGCTATAACAAAAGAAAGAATTGCTATTAATATGAACCTATCTGAAACATCTTTAATCACCGTAAAGGCCTCAGATTTAGTTTGCACAGCAAAGATAATCCATTCGCCTCTTTTGTAATCAGGCTCCTCTGAAAGTTTAGAATATCCAGATGTCAGCTCTTCGCCACCAATATCATTAAAATCTATGTTACCAGAAGGCAGCAATTCATCAACATTAAAGCTGTAAGGAGACTCTTTTAGAATAAATATCTTGTTCGGATGCGCAATAACTGTGCCTGAATTATCTGCAATAAATATGAAACCAGTATTCCCAATTTTTGTCTTATCTGTTACATCCCAAATAGCATTCATAGGAATTTGAGCTGTTAAAATAGATACAACATTTTTATTTGCATCAAAGACTGGAGACAAAATAAATAACACAGTTTTACTCTCACTTATTTTCTGAACATCCGATACAATAGTTTCACCAAGCAGAACATTTAAGAAATGCTTTTCAGCCCATTCTTTTTTAAAATTGCTATCAGTTGATACAATAACATTTCCATCAGAATCACTTAGTGTTATCTCGTCAAAAGTTGGGTATGCAGACTGCATGATATTAAGTATTTCTAATTTTTCTTCATTGCTAAATCCAGAAGATTTTAGTATGGGATTTTCTCCAATTGTTTGAATGCCAGTAAAACTATTATCTAGGATTCGATCTATGTTTACTGCAGCTTCTTGGGACTTTTGCTTAAAATTGCTATATACACTAGAAGATAGCTCTGAATTTAGATAGCTTAGCAATAATGTGCTTGTCAATGCCAATGAAATAGCTACCAATACAATAAAATATACAAATAATTTTGTCTGAAATTTCAATACAGCCATTAATTAATTAATGATTTTTAGTATAATTATTAATCTATCTTTTTAATGCTTTTTTAACTCTCTTTACAAGATCTGCATTGTCAAAGGGCTTAGTTATATAGTCCACAATCTTCATTTTTCTTAAGACAGATTTACCCGATTCTGAAAATCTTGCCACAGTAAGAAAAATTATTTTTATATTCTTGGTCTTAGGATTTTTTCTAATTCTTTCTGTTGTTTCTCTTCCGCTCATCTCAGGCATAAACATATCCATAAGAATTAAATCAGGCTTAACACGTTTCAATTTTTGTAAACAATCATTTCCATTTTCTGCAAGTATGACTTTAAACCCCTCTGGTTCTAGTACAGCTTTTGATAACTCACGTAAAGTCTCTTCGTCATCCACAGTCATTATTGTTTTCTTAGCCATTAATCATCACTTATATATTTATCCGCGCCTTTTATAAATTTTATGGATACCGTATTTTTTAAAATAGATATAAGTGCCTTTTTTCATAATCATTTCTAAATCCTTTTTTGTACTCAACTGGTGCTTTTTATCAACTTTTTCTAAATATTTTAAATCATGGAATTGGGTTAAGGACATTATTATTTTTATATTTCGGTACAATTTTTTACTTTCTGTATGTACAATCTTTAAATATCTTTCTCTCAGTTTTTTATTGTCAGCTATTTTTGGATTTTGCAGTAATTTAGTAAATCCAGTTATATGAGTAAACGGTGTTAATAAATAATTCGATATTAAATAATCATAGAGAATAACTATAGCTTCTTTCCTTTCCTTGGCATTACTAAGATTGGCCTTCAATTTTCTTTGTCCCATAATACTATTTTTGCCTGTCAATTAACTTAAATTATTTTTTAGATTAATTAGAATTATCCTTTCCACAATTTTTACTAAGATTCTTCTATATCCACAATTTTATCACTAAACATTGCTAGATCATCGATCAAAGATTTGTTAAAATTTCTACCAGAAATTATGAAAATACTCTTTTTTTTATGTTTTCGTATGTTAGAGATGACAAAGTGTAGAAATTTTATAACTGGCATGTTAGAATTGTATACTAACAGTGTGGAAACTGAGTCTAATAGTAAAACATCGAACTTTTCTTGGTTTTTAAAAATTTGTATACTTATGTCTGTTAAGTAATCTCAAATACAAGAATTAAGATCTACAATGAAAAAATTTCATAAAGATTTAGATAATATTAAAAAATAAACTAAAGTTTATTTGTTTTCTGCTTTTTGAGGAGTCTTTTTAATTTTGACTTCTTTTTTAACTTCAACTTTTTCAGGACTTTCCTTTACCTTCTCTTCTTTTGGTTTCTCCTTTGGCATCTCCTCCTTTGGCTTCTCTTCTTTTGGCTTTACAGATTTAATTTCAGCAGCACTGGGAAACTTCAAATTCAATTTGTTAGCCAACCCAGATTTCTTGAAAGCTTCTATTACCTCTTCGTCTGTAGCATTTTCTTTGATTTCAAGCTTGTATTGTATAGGTTCTATGTGAATGATGTTCGCACGACGTCTTTTTACGCCGGTAAGTATTTTAGGCCCTGTTATAGAAACAAAATTACTATCAATTTTCTTCAAGACAACTCCTACTTTCCCTGCTTCCCTGCCGAAAACCTTCATTACAACTTGTCCTACGTCCATAACATATCATCCTTTAATTTAGTATTTATAAACTAAAAGCCTTTTCCTTTAAAATATCCCTTGTGCAACTGCCACAAAAATAACCACCATATATTCTATTAACAGTCCTTTTTGTCTTGCTTAGCTTTTTGAGCTCAGAAGGTATCAACTTCGGTATTCCGTGCAAATTCTTATTGCAGTTAGCACATCTTTTAATTCCAACCTTTGCCCTTTTTTTATGTACGGCAACCTTATTACCGGGAGTCCTAACTTTACTAATTTTCATCATTACATCTCACCGATTGCTTTCCTAAGACCCATGCTTATACCAACAGATGCTATTATATACCACCATATCCAGTTTATGCTTGAGCCGAGCAAGGGAATCTCAAACGGCAGTGTTATAGACACCTCAGCAAACTTGTTGGACATGTAAAGTAAAATTACTATTCCCACACCAAGCGTTGCTATCATGGGTTTCATATTATCTTTCATATACCTTCCTTGCATGCTCATCATTTCCTTCATATTTTTGGATACGGTTTTTTGATCTCCTTCTTTCTGAGCATCTTTCATCCTTTTCTGCAGTTCTTTCTGTTTCATCTTCATCTCTTTCATATAGCCTTTTTTCATCAATAATTTGCTAAAAACTATGCTGACCACCGAAAGTATGGCCGCAAATACCAGAATGGACAGTAGTGGAGTCAATGATATTATTGGAGCAAAAATTATATCCATTCCTGCTATTACCGTTTCTGTTACCGACATTTTTATCACTTAAAGATTATTCAATAATTAACTTTTAAAGTTTAAATATTGTTTTATTGTAACATTATGCAATAATTTATTTTTAGCTAGGGTGATGATTATGGAGTTTGGAGAATCAAAGATAGTCATTTTGAGCGATGGCAAGCATACTCAAGACGGCGGTCCAATGTTCGAATATTTCCCGAAGGATATATGGTCGAATCACACTGTGGATGGCAAAACCCCTTATAAAACCGATGAACACAATAAAATCACCATGTCAGCCAACTGCCTTCTTGTAAAGCATCCCCAGGGGAATGTGCTAATAGAAACAGGAATGCATGATAAAACTCCAAGCTACGCAAAGCATCATAATGTAGTAAAAAACCCATCGCTTATAGAAAGCATGAAATCTATAGGTATCAAACCTTCGGACATAGATATAGTTATCAACAGCCATCTTCATCCAGATCATGTAGGATGGAACACAATATCTATCAATGGAAAATTAAAACCAACTTTTGAAAACGCTAAGTATGTTGTACAAAGAAAAGAATTCCAAATAGCGACAAATCCAAGTTTTGAATTGAGGAATGATTATTTTCACATAGAGAAAGATGTATTGCCATTGGAGGAGGCGGGTTGCTTGGAGCTTGTGGACGGAGAAAAGGAAATACTGCCAGGAATTTTTGTTGTACCAACACCAGGCCATACTGCAGGTCATCAATCCATTATAGTAAAATCTGATGGCAAAGCAATGATCTATGCTGCTGACTTGGCTCCCCTTGTATTTCATGTAGAAAAACCTAGATGTAAAATGTCTTTTGATTCTTTAGCCAGGGAAGATCGTTGGAAGATTAAAAAGAAAGTTTTGTATGATTTAGCTGTAGAAAATGGATGGTTGATTTATTTTTACCATGAAACTTCCTTCACAATAGGTAAGCTAAGCAAAGCTGTCAATGCTGAAGGTAAGGTAGAAAATAAAGTTATAAAAATTTAATTTACTAAAGTATAGATAAGATGAGTAGCAGAATAGAATTCTATCCTCCAAAGGATTTGGTGAATGATGCAAATGTAACAAGATTTTTAGATTCTTATAAAATAAAAAATTACAACGATCTTGTTAAAAGATCTACAGAAGATATAGAATGGTTCTGGAAAGCTTGTGAAAAAGAATTAAATATATCGTGGTTTAAAGACTACAAAAAAGTTTATGATACTTCTAAAGGAATTCCTTTCACAGACTGGTTTATTGACGGAAAGGTAAATCTGACATACAATTCTCTTGATAAGCAGAAAGACAACAAGACTGCATTCATTTGGCAGGGGGAGGATGGGAATGTCAGGGAGTATAAATATTCTGATTTGAAGAAGGAGGTCAACAGGCTTGGCAACTGGTTTAAAGATGCGGGAGTTGGAAAGGGCGATGTTGTGGCAAGTTATTTGCCCATGTTGCCGGAAACTATTGCTACACTTTTTGCGTCTATAAAAATTGGCGCAGTATTCATGCCTATATTTTCAGGTTTCGGCAGCAACTTGACATATTCAAGAATTGATGATTCTAAACCAAAAGTAATAGTTACTTGTGACGGCTATTACAGAAGGGGAAAGGAAATTCACCCAAAAGAAGTTCTAGATAATCTGGAAATTGACTCGAACTTACTTGTAGTCAGGAGGATGAAGAACGAGTTGGATTTGGGTAAAAATGAATTTTTCTATGATGAAGCGATTAAAGACTTTGATTCAAAGCTGGATTGCGAAGAGATGGATGCAAATGATCCAGCATTGCTTCTTTATACATCCGGCACCACAGGAAAACCAAAAGGATGCCTGATCTCACATATAGGAGCT
>CAZPID010000013.1:0-8274 GCA_964586885.1 uncultured archaeon
CAAGCGTTAAGAATACTTTAGTTGTTCTTCCAACAGGAACTGGCAAAACATTGGTAGCAATCTTAGTTGCTATAGACAGAATGAAGAAATTTACAGATAGTAAAATATTGGTAATTGCCCCTACTAGACCTTTAGTTGAACAGCATGCTAAAAGCTTCAAAGATCTGACAGACATAGATTCAAAAGAAGTAAATGTTGTATCTGGGAAGACTTTACCTATTGATAGAAAGGTACTGTATGAAAAATCTAAAGTTGTTGTAGCAACTCCACAGACTATAGAAAATGATTTAAAAAACAATATAATAAGACTGGATGATTACAGTTTGCTTGTGGTGGATGAATGCCATCGATCTCTTAAAAGATATGCCTATCCTTCTGTTGCTAAGAAATTCATGCTGCAATCAAGACATTCTTTGATACTTGGTTTAACTGCTTCCCCTGGTTCGAGTAAAGAAAAAATAGATGAAATATGTAGCAACCTTTTCATTGATTCAGTAGAAGTTAGAAGTGACGTAGATGAAGATATATCTGAATATATCCAGCCGATAGAAAAGGAAAATATTTATATAGAACTTCCGGGAGATTTCCAGAAGATAAAGATTTTGATGGAAGAGGCTTTAAAGAATGATGTTTACTGGCTGAAAGAAAAACATTATCTACCAATTTATAATCCTCCAAAAAAAATGTTGCTGGATTTGCAGAGAAAAATAATGGGGGGGTTCATCCGTGGTAACAGAAATCCTGCTGTATTTGCAGCCATGAGCAAAGTTACAGGCTCTATAAAAATTCAGTATATGCTGGAGTTAGTTGAAACACAAGGCATAAGCTTTGTCAAAGAATATTTAAAGAAAGTAGATGCTAGTAAAAAAAGAAATGACAAGATAATAATGAACGACCCAAGAATCAGGGAAGCTAAAATTATAATTGATAATCTGTATGACAAAGGTGTAGAACATCCTAAACTAGATAAGCTTCTGGAAGTTGTTAAGAAAATAGTTGGAGAGAAAAAATATTCTAGAACGATCTGTTTTGCCAATTACAGGTTTACTGTAGATAAGATAAACAAAATGCTGAATGAAAATGGTGTCGAATCTGAAATATTGATAGGACAATCTATGAAAGAAGGGAAAGGACTTAGCCAGAAAAAACAAATAGAAACTATTAAAAATTTTAATGATGGCGTGTTCAATGTTTTAGTTGCATCAAGTATAGGAGAGGAAGGATTGTCTATAAAGGATGTGGATGTTGTGTTGTTTTACGATGCTGTACCAAGCGAGATCAGAAGGATTCAAAGGACCGGAAGGACAGGCAGAACTGCACCAGGAAGAGTTATTTTCTTGATCACTAAAGGCACATTAGACGAGGCTTATTACTTTTCGTCTTTAAGGAAAGAGGAGAAAATGAAAAGAACTTTATACAGAATGAAAAAGAAAGGCGTTGTTAAAAGGAAGCTTAGTTTAATAGATTGGACAAAAGGCAGTTGACTGTATGGATACGCAGAAGATTTTGAACATTGGAAAAAGTTGTTGGTAAAAGTAAATCACAGAAAATTTTTGACTTGATCAATAAAAAATATTCTAATTAAGATAAAATACTTCCATAGCCAATTAGTCTCCATCTTCCTTCTATCTGCTTGGAAATAACAATCCTATCTTCTTTATAAACACAAACAGGAATTCTTAGGTTCATTATAATGTCCTTTTTCTTTTTACTTTCTACAAGTCCTATAGATCTTGCAGTGCCTACATTTATGAGAAGAAAATCATTGACTTTTATGTCGACTAAATTAGGCGGTAAGTCTTTTAAAACTCTTTCTATGAATTTCACTCTTAATGTTAATTTGTTTCTAGCTTCTGGGAGATTTCCGACAGTACTAATTAGATTTCCAACTAAGGTATCTGATTTTGAAAGATAAGGATCTAAATTTGTCATTAAACCAAGCAATCCTCCTGAGGATGCTTCTTCTAAATTCTTACCAGCTTTTTGCAAGCCAGTAACCTTTGTCTTTAGAGTCATGTAACTACTGCCTTTTTTAATACCAGGCTTGATTTCTATCTCATCACCTACTTTCAACTTTCCTTCTAACAATGAACCCCCCAATACGCCTCCTGATAAATTTTTAATTTTAGTTCCTGGTTTATTTAAATCAAAACTTCTAGCTATAAGCATTTTTGGTATGGTATCTAGGTTTCTTTTTACTGTAGGTATAGAACTTTCCACAGCTTCCAGTAATTTATCAATATTCAATGTAAGGCTGGCAGATAAAGGAATAATTGGAGCATTCTCTATATGCGTGCCTTTAATAAAATCTTTGATTTCTTGATAATTTTTTAAAGCTTCTTCCTTTGTCACAAGATCTATTTTTGACTGTACTACAACTACATTTTTTATCCCTGCTGTTTCCAAAGCTATCAAATGTTCAACTGTTTGCAATTGAGGACATTTTTCATTAGCTGCAATTACCAGCAATGCGCCATCCATCAAACTTGTTCCAGTCAAAACTGTGGCCATCAATGTTTCATGGCCAGGAGCATCAATTATACTTATTGTCCTCAAAGGCTCTGTATCGGAAAAACAAGATACACATTTAGCTGACGTATTATACTTATTGCATTTTTTACACTTGTAAATTGTAAAGTCTGCATACCCAAGTCTTATAGTCACGCCTCTTTTTAATTCTTCAGAATGTGTCAAAGTAAGACGGCCTGTTAAGGTTTTGGTTAATGTTGTATTATGCAATAAAATTTCGCCAAATCCGCCTATGAAGTTGTGATAATTAGGAACTGACAAGTCTATTACTTTACCATCATAATCTTTATATTCAATTTTTTTGATTCTATCAAAAATAAATAAATCGTTGCATAATAGACTTAGCTGATTGCTCATCTCCTTTATTTTGGATAATTTTGCTTTGTTAAATGAAACTTTTGATAAGTATTTTTCTACATCATTTAAGATTTTCCTAAGTTTCCAACGGGATATTCTAAGATGTTTTGGGTTAATTTTGTAGTCGATGTACCAATCTTTCTTTTTTAGAAAAGTCTCATCCCAACCTAAAAGCCTCCATAAGTTAAATAAAATTTTAGAATCGACGAGCAGTCCAATATCATTTTCCTTGACTGATTTATTAGTGGTTAATATGTAATTTTTTAAAATCTGAGTTTTATCTGGGTCTTCTAACCCAACCTTTTCTAGAAATATGTCAAGATTCTTTACTCCAGAGATTGAAATGTAATAATATGTTCTACGCGTTTTATCTCTGCTATTCGAGGCATATTTAATTCTTTTACCTACGTATGGAAATATATCTAGTCTTAATAATAAATGGCACAAAATGTTTATGTTTCTTTTATTCGCTTGTGTAACGGTTATTTCTCCTTTTTTACCTACTTCTCCTTCTAAAGTGAGATACCATCTGAGAAAAGTTGCAACGTGTTTTTCGTCCAAGTTTAGAACCCATTCACAAATAGGAGACTTTCGAGAATTACCAACTTTAAAAGAATACTTGAGTTTCAGATACTGTACAAAAGGTTTGGAGTTTAAGTGGTAATCAATATCAGAAACTTGCTTGAATTTTATGCCGAATTCTTCTTCAGATATTTTTAAAAACTCGTGTAATAGATTTAGGTAATTTTTCTGAGTAACCATTACTCTTTTTTCTTCACTGTACCCTTCTGAATGGACAAAGCTGAACCACTTAACAATATTTTCGTTGAAATCTAGAGGATCTTTAAAGCTTGCTATTCGACCATATTTATCCAAAGTTATTACTCTATCCTTTTCGATGTTGAATTTTGCGTTCCTGAAAAATTTTGATAATACATTTTTAGCATTTTGGGACAGCGAACTGCTTTTATTTGCTAACATATTAGACAGATGCGTTGAAGAATAAGTTTTAATTAGCTTACTTAATTTCTGAAATGAAAGCTTATGTAGAATTCTCAAAATATTAAAATCATCTGAGGTGAATTTATTGAAGTCTCTGAAGCCATTGGAAATCTTTCTGAGTCTCTCATAATCATTGAAAATAACAATTTGATATTCTGGTAAAAACTTTTCTACAACATTTGGAAATTTCATTCTCTTAGATTTTATTGGAAGTTTACCCATCAGGCCAATTTGGTCTGTATTCTGATTTAAATTCTCAGCAGAAATCCAAGATAAGCTACCATTGCGATTTACTAAAAATGGATGATTTGGCGTGACTTTGATTTCTCTACCAGTTCTAGTAATAATCTCAAGAATTTTTCCTTTGTAGTTCTGAGTAAAAATAAAAGGTTTTACTCGTTCTATTTCTAACTTTTTATTTACAGAATAAGTATGGAAATTATTAATTTCATACAACTTCTCAGATTTGTTTACTTCAAGTAATTTTCCATGATTCTCTGCCAATTTTTCGACTTCTGAACCTTCGATTAACTTATTATTAATAAGTATATCTTCATCTAAAGAAATGCATTTTCCGTGGCTGACGTTTTCGGTTGGTTTTTAATTCCAATGTCCGAGCATCCCTATGTTGCATTCCGGTATTAACTTTGGATCAATATTTTCTTTCTTTATTAATCATCACCTCATTTTATTATAATTGTCTTGACTCTTCTTTAATCTAATCATTATGTGCCCGCCTAATTCATCAGGTAATTTTCTCACTATTTGTATCTTTTCTCCGGGGTACCCATCCTTGGAAACAGTTACATATTTATGAACAGTAGCTCTTGGCTCTTTTAAAATCCTGGCCAGCTTGTTAATCCAAACTCCATCATGATGTCTTTTTAATTCTTCCAATATTTTAGATACCAATTCTGGTCTTTTAGGTCCAACAACACCTGTCATAACGTAGATACCTGTCTATGATATAGACTTCCTTACTTATAAAAGTTTATGTGATTCAGAATACATATCGTGGATACCTGTCTATGATATGAAATATTAAACTCCAGTTCTTCAAATTTCGACAAACAATTATTTACAGGAACTGAGCACACCGAAGTTTTTAATCATATCCTTCATGTTTTCTTCCTTCCTTCTTATTTTCTCTTTCTTGAGTGCTGCCTCATACAAACCATTCAGATGGTTCTTCCACTCACCAGAAAAATAGCAACATACCATCTCAGGGTCGGTACTGTGCCTAAGCCCCTCATACACCTTCCTTTTCTTCAAAAACCCTAATTTTTCGTATACTTTAACTATTCCTATTCTTGCCAGAGACGAATAGTCATATGTAATTTTTATTTTTTTGTTAGAATATGAGGAATAGAATAACCAGTCACTGCCATCAACGTTCACAACTTCATCTGCCTTGTCGTATATCTTCTCTTCCAACGCTTCTTTTTCCAGAGACTTCGCAGCTACTTGTATATCCATAAACTTATATCATACCAATAAATATTTAAACCTTAGATTCGTCATCGATGGTCAAGAATTAAACGGGATTCATTCAGGCTTAGTTTCAACTTTCTTACTATCTTTCTCTTCTGGTTTAGATTCAACCTTTTCAGTACTTTTCTCTTCCTTTGACCCTGGCTTTGCTTCTTCTTTCTTCGAAACCTCAACCGGCTTTTGTTCGGGTTTCTTTTCCTCTTTTGCTGGCTTTGTTTCAGCTGGTTTCTCTTCTTTCTTCTCTATCTTTGCCTCCTCTTTCTTTTCAGGTTCTTTTTTCTCAGGTTTTATTTCTACTTTTTCTTCCTTCTTTTCTGGTGTTTCAACCGGCTTTTCTTTTGGTTTAGGTTCTTCTTTCTTTGAAGGAAACATTGCTTCTAATGTTTTTTCTCCAACTTTTAAAACTTTAACATTTATTTGCTGTATATCCTCAGACAATGTATTTCCCCTGACTGTCCTTCTTTTCCTCTCTCCTTTTATCTTAGGATGAAATCCTGGCGGGCCTTTTAACAAAACTCTTCTTCTACCGACAGTCTCAACACTAGGATTCATAGGAAATCCGTCTTTGTCACTGCCGCCTGTTATTTTTAGAGAATAGCCATTTAACCCAATCAAATCCCCATTGAACTCGTCACTAATCTTTTTACCAAATAAAGAAACTATCTTATCCTTCTCTACATCAATCTGTACGCTTCTCTTGGTTGCTGGTTCTGATACAACAAATTTCACTCCCATAAGATTCTCCTTGAAATCCTAATTTGTAGTTATGCTTTATAAAGTTTTATTTTCCATATGCATAGTTTAAAACTAAATAGCCTAGATTGTCTCTCAAATACAATGTATCACCATCGTCATTCCATACAGTTCTTTTATACCCCCAAAATAGTGTAGAACTAGTGTCTTTTCCTATACCAGAGTTAATTGTTATTGTAGAACTTGACTTCAATAGAAGATTTTTGAATTCGTATTCATGTCTTGCTTCATCCTTTAAAGTCCACTTATTCAAATCAAGATCATAGCCACATATGTTTTTCATAATCACATATTCGTTGTCTGGATCATTTTTTTCTTCAAAATAATGGAAATCTTCAATTGAAATACAGCCTGAATATTTTGATAATTTCCATAAATTTAGTTGATTATCTATAGCATACTCATAGGCTTCAGTTAAGGCATCATTGTGTTTTACATTAGGTTTTATAAAATAGGTGTTTGCATAGCCAGCTTTAAGCAATTCCAAATTAATGAACTTGTCGTCCAAGTATATGTATCTTAGAAGCCTGCCATATCGGTCCTTATCTTCAACATCCTTCTCTAACTTTACTGATTTGTTTTCTACAAGATCGACTAGCATCTTTTTAGATTCATCATAATAAAAATCTCCGCGCTCAGGAGTATTTATACCAATCAGTCTAACTCTATCACCATTATCCAATTCTACAGTATCGCCATCTATGACTCTTGTTAATACTGCTGTCTCAAGGCTTTCTGGCTGTTTTTCCGAATAGATAAAAAACAGGCCTATTGAAATAACTATGGGAATAACTAGAAGTATTCTTTTGTCCATAAAGTGTTCTTCAATTAAAAGTAAATAAAAATATAAATGATTATTATGGCTGAAGGGTTTATTGTAACGCCGTGGGAAGTAAAGGGGAATGTAGACTATAATAAGCTGATAAAACAGTTTGGAACAAAAGCCATTGATGAAGATTTGCTGGAAAGCATCAGAAAACATACAAAAGATCTGCATTTCATGTTAAGAAGGAAAATTTTCTTTTCCCATAGAGATTTAGATTGGATTTTAAGCGAATATGAAAAAGGTAATAAATTTTTCCTGTATACAGGTAGAGCGCCTTCTGGCCCAGTTCATCTAGGACATATAGTACCATGGATGCTAACAAAATGGTTGCAGGATAAGTTTGATGTAGAACTTTGGTTTCAGTTTCCAGATGAAGAGAAATTCTTGTTCAAAAAAAATCTAACTCTAAATGATACAGAAGAATTAACAAAAGAAAGCATGCTTGATGTTATAGCTTTAGGTTTCAATCCAAAAAAAACACATTTCTTAATTGATACTATACATGCTAAACTAATGTACAAAGAGGCTTGTAGAGTAGCAAAAAAAATAACATTTTCTACAGTAAAGGCTGTTTTCGGTTTTAATAATGAAAATAACATAGGCGAGATATTCTATACAGCAATGCAGGCAGTACCAGCATTTTTGCCATCTGTTCTTGAAGGGAAGAACATACCATGCTTGATACCTCTAGCTGTAGACCAGGACCCCCATTTTAGGATAGCTAGGGACATCTTGCCGAAACTTGGATACTACAAACCTGCTATAATCCACAGCATGTTCCTGTCAGGATTAGGAGGACTGGAAGAGCAAGGCAAGATGTCATCATCGGAAGAACGTACAGCAATCTTCACGACAGATGACACTGAAACTGTAAGAAGTAAGATAATGAAGCATGCCTTCTCGGGAGGACAGGCAACGATAAAGGAGCAGAAAGAAAAGGGCGGTAATCCTGATATTGACGTCTCATACCAATGGCTGAGGTTTTTCGAGGAGGATGACAAGAAGCTGGAAGCTATATATAATGACTATAAGACAGGCAAGATGATGACTGGCGAATTGAAGGAAATATTAATAGAAAAATTGAACAAGTTATTGAAAGACCATCAGAAGAAACGGGAAAGGGCTGAAAACAAGATTGACGAATTCATTTTCAAAGGTTAAGCACATTTACTATTCTGTTAAACACAGATTTTATATGCACATTGAAAGGCGAGTATTTACAATATAGTTCAGTTTTTCCTTTCTTTAGAGCTTTGTAAACATCATAACCTTCTATTTTAGTGTAAGCTGATCCTATCTCTTCTAAAGTATGTGCA
>CAZPID010000014.1:0-8067 GCA_964586885.1 uncultured archaeon
ACTGTTGAAAGTCAATAAACCAATAGCAAATGTTAATTATGAAATGGGAAAAGAAAGCGTTAAGAAACTAGAATCTATATTGAAGAAAATGAAATTTATTTAATATTTCAAATACTTTTGATATCTAAGATTCTAAATTTAAGAAATCCTGAGTCTTGGCAATTTCGTACAACTTTTTAATATCTTCTTTACCTAGCTTTATGAAACCAGTATGATCATCATGTATTTCAAGGCACCTCTTGATTTCATTTACAAGTTTTCTTATCTTTTTAACTTCAGGACTATATTCTATAAAAACTAAGTTGCTATTTTCTATTTTTTTATCAGCATAAGAATAGGAAAAAATTATCTCTGGTTTGAAAAATACAGTTTTTGTCTTCCTTTTTTTGCCAGAGTAATACCAATTAAAGTATCCTACGTGGTACTGGTCTATTACTCCCATGTTTTTTGCGTAACGATTTTTTGTATTTGGTGTTTTACAATTTTTATCGTCACAGTTAACATGCATAGTTGTTTTCATTGCATATGGTGATTCATAATCTATATCATATGGCAAATTACCTATGAATTCAGACTTTTGATTCAATTCTTTAGCCAGTTTTATAAGATCTTTTGGAACATCTTCATAATTCCATTGCACCATATTTTTAACGCATCTTTTGATGTCTGTCATTAAATTATTTTATATATTATAATACACTTAAATCTTTCTTAAAATCTCAAAAATAGCTCTAACAGTTAAAAATTCTGTTATCTGATTATCTTTCATAGGCCTAAGACAACATACATCCATTCCAATAATTTCGCCATATATCACACTTAACAATTCTTTAAAATGGTCAAAATTTATGCCGTTTGCTTCTGGATGGTCTACTGCCGGAGCTATACTTGGGTCAAACACATCCACATCTAAGGATACGTATACTTTAGATAGTTTTGTAAACTGATGTAAAATCAGCCTTACTTCGTTCATATTGTTTTTAATATCATTAGAAGTGTAGTAAAGAATGCTATTTTCCTTCATAAATTTTATTTCTTCTTCATCGCCAGATCTTACACCTAAAACAATTATGCTCTTTGGATTTCTAAGTTCACACAGCCTTCTGAGCCAAGTGGCATCATTAGTCTTTTTGTTAACAACATTTTTTTCCCCTAAGATTCCCATCTCCTTTATCTTTTCATCCATGTATTCATTCTTCAAGTCACAATGCGCATCAAAAACAACAAGCTTAGTATCAGTAGGAACTGCTTGAATTGAATACAGACTTGATAGATGATTGCCCCCTAAAATGAAAGGTATTTTACCGCTTTCGATAATCTTCTTGGTCCTTTCAGTTATTTCTTTCAACGAAGGCTTCTTCAAGTCACCTGAGTCAAATATCCTAACATCCTCAAGCATATCGATTTTCTTATCCAGATCATAAGTCTCTACAAACCAGCTGACATCTCTTATAGAATCTATTTCCTTTTTGCCATTCTTACCTAGAGGCACACCAAAAACTATGACATTGGATTCTTTTTCATTGAACATGTCGGCGAGAAACTTCTTCATATAAATTAAATTCCCTATTATAAAGTATTATTGTTAATTATGAAAGTAAAAACTGTCGAACTTAGTTTTGAAAAAAAGAAGGAAGACATGAACATTATAGACATAACTGAAGAGGTTAGTAATGCTCTAAAAGACTCTAAACTGAAAGATGGGACAGTTACAGTGTTTGTATCAGGTTCTACTGCCAGCATAAGCACAATTGAGTTTGAACCTAACCTAGTTAAAGATATGGAAAATGCCATGGAAAGGATAGCGCCGTCTGACATAGAATATGAACATCATAAAACATGGGGAGATGATAATGGTAAAAGTCATGTTAGAGCTACTATTGTTGGCCCTAGTTTGACTATACCTTTTAAAGATAGTAAATTATTATTGGGTCAGTGGCAGCAGATCTCCTTGATGGACTTTGATGTTCCAAAAAGGAGAAGAAAAGTTATAGTAAATATCATGGGTGAATAGATTTTATGAAATACCAGAGTTCATAAATCTTTAAGTTCTTTTTCACACTATAAAATAATCATGGAAATTAAGAGCAAATCAGAAGTTTGGCATAAGTGGTGCGGCCAAGATATAATTATTGGCAATGCAGTAAGAACACAAGGTAAAATAATAAAGGCGTACCTTGAATCGAACAAGCATAATCTTAAAAAAGTACCTGTTCGGACTGGATACGAGCCTAAAGGGCAGTTTACAGAGATGTTGCAAATGCCAGAAACTTACAACACCTACTACTATTCAGACGGTAGCTTCTATCACGAACTTGATTTTGCTAATAGAGAAAAACAGAAAATCCCTGGTGTTGATATGATAGTTGGTTACGAGCTGACAAGTCTATGGAAAAACCGAAAGTTTATAGAAAGCCTTCGTGGAATGTGAATCTGTAGGTGGGTTAAAACCATTTAGATCTTTATAAGATATTGTATATTTTTAGAATTTTACGAATCTTCATTAAAATCTATTTGAAAATAATATTTAAAAACTTAACATTTTAAATTATCTTTTCTTATTGATTTTTTGTGCTTCTCTATAAGCATCATACCCAAATGCTACTGTTAAAATTATTGCAAAAAACCAAAATACTGGATTTAAAAAAGTAAATGGAAGCGCTACAATAGGAATACTGAGATCAGCAAGAATTAAAAGTATGCCAAAAATAATTCTCTTGCCATTATAGATGTAACCTAGTCCCCATAAAACTATGTTAAGAATAGCAGAAATCCAGGGATTCTTTTTTGTTTTAACCATGATAATTTTTAGTGTTTCTTAAGTTATAATTAATGGGTTCGCCCGGATTTGAACCGGAGTTACCGCGAATTTGAAAACAAATTTCGTCAACGCGATGTTTATTAGCACTTGCTCCTAACCGCTAGACTACGAACCCACTATAAATAAAAGAACACTATTATTTTTAATATAACTATGTCTAGAAAAAAGCTTACGATAATAATAAGTGGTATGGCGGCGTCTGGCAAGACTACTCTTGCTGAAAAACTGTCTAAAAAATACAGACTAAAACTTTATAGCGGCAGCGATGCTTTAAGACATCTTGCAAAGAAAGCAGGTTATCATCCAAAAGGGATTGACTGGTGGGATACAAAAGAAGGCATGAAATTTCTGAAAGAAAGATCCAAGGATTACAGTTTTGATAAGAAAGTAGACAAAGTAATGATGCAAGTAGCTCAAAAAAGAAATGTAGTAATGACTTCTTGGACACTTCCTTATCTGGGTTCTGATGGAGCGAAAATTTGGTTAAATGCGTCTAAAGAAAATAGAGTAAGAAGAATGGCTAAACGTGACAAATTTTCTATCAAAGAAGCAAAGAAAATTATTGATGAAAGGGATAAGGAAAACCTTAAGCTTTATAAAGATATTTATGGTTTTATGATAGGCAATAATTTAAAAAAGTTTTATGATGTAATTATTCATACAAACAAAATGAATGAAAAACAGGTTTTAAAAAAAGTGTGTAAGATTATTGAGAATAAATTTTTGTGATAAACATGAAAAGCATAGATGAATTGAAAAAAACATATGAACAAAAAAAAGAAGAAATTAAAAAAAGATTGGAAGAATTTAAAGAAGTAGGCAAGCAGAGTGATGAAAGAATTTTCGCGGAGCTAGCCTTCTGTTTATGTACACCTCAGTCTAAAGCTATAGTTTGTTGGAATGCTGTAGAATCTTTAACCAAAAATAGATTTTTATTCGAAGGCAGCCAGGAGCAGATAAAGCCTTTTCTTAATGCTGTAAGGTTTAACGAAAACAAGTCTAGATACATAGTGGAAGCCCGAGAGAATTTTGATAATGTTAAGAGTACTTTAGCTAATTCGACAGACACCTTCAGTATAAGAGAATGGTTGAATGACAATGTAAAAGGTCTTGGTATGAAAGAGTGTGGTCATTTCTTGCGCAACATAGGATTGGGCGACAGTTTAGCAATACTTGATGTTCATGTTCTCAACAATCTTATGGAATTCGACGTTATAGATGAAATACCTAAAAGCATGACTAAGAAAAAGTATTTGGAGATAGAAGCTAAAATGAAGGAATTTTCTAATAAGGTAGAAATACCTATGGATGAATTAGACTTACTTTTCTGGTCTGAGAGAACAGGTTTCGTATTTAAATAGATAATGTTTCAAATGATGGATTATGATGAAGAATATTTTGGATAAGATTTTAAGACCTTACAAAGATTTGAAAGATGGAATTTATTCAACCAGCGAAATCAACTACTCAAAAACTATTTTGCTTTACGACAGACCTTATAATCAAAACGTTCCAGAAAAAAATAATATAATTAGAGTTTACAATTTTGATGACGTATTAAATGAAGTTGAGAAATTGTCAGTACAATATAAGTGAATGTATGATAGATAGAGACACAATTTACAAAATGCCTAAGATAGATATTCATAGACATTTAGATGGAGATGTAAAACCAAAAGTTTTATTTGAACTAGCAGAAAAAGATAGTGTTAAAATACCAGCAAATAGTTCAGATGAGTTGGAACTATATTTTAAAGATTTGAGAGAGCAAGGAATTGTTTCATTGTTACAAAATGGTTTCGGTTTAGTAACATCTCTAATGCAATCAAAAGAAAATCTACAAACAGTTGCTTATGAAGGTGTAAGGAATTTGGCAGATGATAACATAGTCTATGGAGAGTTTAGATTCGCACCACAATACCATACAGGAGAATCAGAATACTATAAACATTCAAAAGATAATGCAGAAAAATTAAGCTATGAAGAAATTATAAAAGCCGTTAGCAGTGGATTAAGTAAAGGTGAGAAAGAATTTGGTGTTAAGACAAATCTTATAGTTTGTATAGGAAGGGAAATAGATTCAGAAACAGGTGTAAAAATAGCTGATGCAGCACTGAATTGTTTAAATTATAATGTTGTTGGTTTGGATTTAGCTTGTGACGAAGCTAGTTTTCCTCCAGAAAGACATGTAGATGCTTATAGAAAAACTTTTAACACAAAACTTAAACGTACTGTACATTCAGGTGAATTTGGTGATCAGCCTTATGAAAATATAAAGAAGTCTATAGATGATCTTGACGCAAATAGACTAGGTCATGCTACACCTTTGTCCAAGTACGATGATTTAATTGAAGTGGTTGTTGATCGTAAGATAGGAATAGAAATGTGCCTTGAGTCTAACATGTTTTGTGGTTTTATAAAATCTAGGAAAGAACTTGGTATACAACAATTGCTTTCCAAGAATGTTTTGTTAAGCATAAATTCTGATGACCCGGCAATGTTTGGTTATACTCTAACAGATACACTTCATAGATTAGAAGAGGAATGTAGCTTGGGTATGAAAAAATTAAAAACACTAGAGACAAATGCAATAGAAACAGCATTTTTAAGTAAAAATGAAAGGGCAGATTTATTTAATATAATTGAAGACACATATAAAGTTTAAAATATTCTTTAACCATATTGATTCACAATCCTAATTGCCTTCTAGCAGTTTGTGACATTTTATCCTTATCCCAAGGCGGATCCCATACAATTTCTACATTTACATCTTTCACATCATCCAATGGCATCAATTTATTTTTTATTTGTTGAACTAAAACATCTCCAAGTGGACAAGCAGGACTAGTAAGAGTCAACTTTATACTTATGTTTCCATTATCTATCTTTGTCTCATAAACCAATCCTAAATCTACTATATTAACTGGTATCTCTGGATCATAACATGTCTTCAACACTTCCGTTACTTCTTTTTCAGTTGTCATTATTTGTCACTAATTCTTATTCTTATGAATAAAGTAAAGTTTACCAGACCAAAAGGCCAAGTCTTTTATACTATACATAGGAGGGCTAATATTTTCATATCCATTTTTTGTAAGTAATTTTGATATTTGTTCTTCGAAATCTTGCGTAAACCTATAATTTCCCTATAATAACCCCAAAATAGTTCTACGAGAATA
Source organism: uncultured archaeon (assembly GCA_964586885.1). GTDB lineage: Archaea > Aenigmatarchaeota > Aenigmatarchaeia > CG10238-14 > SCSR01 > DATDXT01. The sequence continues at coordinate 6,001 of CAZPID010000014.1, forward strand.
GAGTCTTTATTATCTTCAGTTTTTCCAAAAACTATAACAGGATCTGACATACCGCCAGTTTCTTTAAATTGTCTATATAGAACTTTATGTCCTTCTAGATTAAATGAATCCTTTATCAATTCGGAAAGTTCATTCATAATTTAATCTCACCTCTTTATATTATTGAGGCAAAGTTTTTAAAGTCATAAATCTTACTGGAAATGAACTACCGATAACATTATAAATTAAATTTTTAAATTATTTTCAGGATGTTCTTGATGAAAACCGTAGTCATACCTGTTCATAGTTTTGCTAGCTGTATGGGCTATTGCCAGTTCATTACAATCAACAAGTTCCACAAGAAGCTAGTACCGGAAATAAAAGAAGCAGTAATCGCTGGCCAGAAATTGCATTCCAGGCTAGATGAAATTGACAAATTGATACCAAGAGAAGAAGCAACTATAGAAGAACTGTTAAATAAAGATGTAGATTTAGATATACCGCGAGAAACTATAAGAATCGCAATCAGCCGCATAAATCAAATTAACTTCATTTACTTAGGAAGAATAGACAAAGTTGTCAGAGAAAAAGGCAATGTAATAATCATTGATGATAAAACTACCAGCAAAAAAGTAGTAAACAGACAGCCATTTCTAGACAGAATACTTCAGCTTTCTTCTTATTGTGAAGGTTTCATTAAGAATTATTCCAAGTTTATAAAATTTGATAGAGTATACTTTAAAGTTATACAGCGGGATAAAGACAACAATATAATTTACGAATATATGAGAGAGTACGATGATAAATTCAAATCTCTACTTACACAGAATTTTCAGGTATTTGAAAACATTTACAACAGAACTATCAGACCTATGCATCATAATAATCCCAACAAATGCAAGGCATGCGGTTTTTTCAAAGAGTGTGAGTGGAAACTATCTTAAGCTATTTAACTATATTTTTTAAACTAGACCTTATATGGCTCAATCTAACTACACCACAGAAGACAGGCTGTTCATTATAATTAAAGCTGGTATAATGGGTGGTATAGGAGGTTCTATATTTTTAACTATAGTATATGTTCTAGGTTCTATAAATTTTTGGCAAACTTTAATTATTGGTTTCTTTCTGTTCATGACATCAATAATAATTACAAGATCCTTTGAAAATAAAATAAACAAACTAACTTTTTGGGTAAGCAATCTTTTAGATAGGTTTCCTAAGGTGAAAAGAATAATTCACAAGTATTTTTAGAACATTATTTTACTATCTTTCTCAAATACAGCCCATAAATTACACCAATAAACAAACCAGCTAAATGAGCGCCATGAGCAATATTACTTGGAACAAAAAGTCCACTAAACTCACTTATGCCCCAAAGAAAAGCAGCAGCGATCATAGGAATAGGTATGCTTACGAATACTAGTGCAAAAGGCATAACTATAGCAGCAGCGCCCATTATTCCATACACAGCACCAGACGCCCCGATTGCTGGAATGTTTGGATCAGACGTAGTCATCATGTATCCTACATTTCCAATAATTCCAGATAGAAAGAAAATCAGTAAAAATTTACCATGTCCTATTTTACTTTCCAATACGATACCAAACATAAATAATGCCAACATGTTAAAAAATATGTGTCTCATGTCAAAGTGTAAGAATATAGAAGTGACAAATGTCCAAGGTTCTTCTAGAGCATAGTTTGGGGTAAAAGAAAAATATGTTATGATACTTGGAATAAAAATTTCAAGTATAAAAATAGCTATCATTATTGGTATAAGAATTAAAGTTGCAAATGGCTTGTAAGTTGGTTGAAGCATAAATTATTTTAATTAACACTTAGATAAGAGTTTTATGGATGAGAGCTTTGAAAAGGATTATCAAAGTGCAAAAGAAGCATCGGACTTAGTTTTAGAATTTTCCAAATATCTTATAAAAGAAAATGCAAAAGCACTTGATATAGCGGAGAAGATAGAAGACAAGATAAAACTTCTTGGAGCCAAACCAGCTTGGCCGGTTAATTTATCAATAAATGAAATAGCTGCGCATTACACACCTTTAGCAAACGATACAACAATTTTGAAAA
>CAZPID010000015.1:0-7820 GCA_964586885.1 uncultured archaeon
ATGTTCTGTGGGAAAAATTGACGGGACTTTAGTTGTCGATCTTTGTGGTAAAGAAGACAACTGTGGTGAAGCTGATTTGGCTATTGCTATGATGCCAATTAAAAATGAGGTAACATTGCTACAAATGGATGGAGAGGTTACAAAAGAAGAAATTATGAAACTTTTGAATATGGGCAAGGATGCATGTATGAAGATTTATAATAAACAGAAAGAGGTTTTGAAAAATAAATATAGTTCCAATTGAGGTGTTGTTATGGAAGTCTATGCTTTAGAAATGATAAAGAATGGGAAAAGGATTGATGGAAGGAAGCTTGAAGACTTTAGGAAAATCGAGATTATAAACAATGTGATAAGCAGCGCTGAAGGCTCTTGTAGAGTTAAGATCGGTAAGACTGAAGTGATAGTAGGAATAAAGCTCGGGACAGGCACGCCATTTCCAGATGTGCCAGATGATGGAACCATGAGTGTGACTGCAGAATTTTCACCAATAGCTTCGCCTGATTTTGAACCAGGACCACCTAGCCCAGACGCGACTGAACTAGCAAGAGTTGTTGACAGAGGTATAAGAGAATCCCACATGATAGAATTGGATAAGCTTTGTATAACAGCTGGGGAAAATGTATGGTCTGTATTTATAGATATAGAAATTGTGAATCATGACGGTAATCTTCTGGATGCTTCTTCATTCGCAGCAATCAATGCTTTATGTAACACACAGATGCCTAAGCTGGAAGATGATAAAATAATTAGAGGTGAATACACTGGGAAGCTGCCTGTTGTGTGGAAGCCTATAAACATATCTGTATGTAAAGCAGGAGACAGCTTTTTACTTGATCCTTCTCTTGAAGAGGAAAATGTCATTGATTCGAAACTAAGTATATCTGTGAGAGATAATGATAAAATATGTGCTTTGCAGAAACAGGGCGTTAAACCGCTTAAATTTGATGAGATAGGAAAAATGTTTGATATAGCCATGAATAAAAGCAAGGAGCTCAGAAAGCTTGTAAAAGGTGGTTGAAGTGTCTATAAGAACATTGAGTAAAAAGATAAAACTTGTTAAGATAGCCAAAGTAAAGACGGCTCCAAGATGGGCAGATATAAGAAAGTGGGGAACGAAAAGGGCTAAAACTAGAAGGATTAACGTAGATAAGATCAAAAGATGGAGAAGAATTAGACTTAGAATTTAATTGATAAAATATTGATTTATTTATAATCCACAACCTTGGCCTTTCTTACATTCTGTGGTTATAGTGAAATTGGTGCCTGTAGATGGCCCTACACATGTAGCTCTTACTCTTTCAAAATTTATTGGGTTAGAAACATTATCACAATTAGAAGAAAAAGGCTTAACTATGAAAACATCCCCTGGAGAGATAGAACTAGCTCCAGAAGTAACATTAGAAAACCCGCCACATACTATATCAGCTTTTACATCATTTAAAACTAAAGTTCCACTGTCGTAGCCAACAGTTATTGTTGCAGTATCATTATTTACACTAGTACTTTTAATAGACAATATAGAATTTAAACATTGAATCTGATCTTGTGAAACAGAACTTATTTGGCCTGTTTGGGTCTTGGTATAACCGCTTATCCACAAGCTTACTATACCGCCAACTGCAACTGTAAATGCTATTAGCAATACCGTAGCAATCATTGGTGATATTCCTTTCATGTGCTTGACCCTATAAAAATATTTATTAATTTACTATACTTAAATATTACAGTATAGTCTAAAGCTTATTGGTTATAGACATGGTAGAAGAGAAGATAGTAACAATTAACTTGAGAAAGAAGCTGTTAAAAACTGGTAGATGGAGAAGAAATAAAACAGCTGTAAGCAGAGTTAGAGATATGATATCTAAAATTTCTAAAGTTAATAACGTTGTTTTTGAAAGAAAGCTTAGCAATAAAATATTCATAAATCCCTTGTCAAAAGTAAAGGTTAGAATAGTTAACATTGACAAAAAGAGTGTCAGAGCTGAACTGGTTGAGTAATTTATGCCTAAAGTAATTCAAGCAGATTTCCAGGGGGACCATAATCTTGGTTTGTTCGCCATAGCTTCAGACAATTTTTGCTTGACTGGAAATATTGTTTCAAAAGAAGTTTCTAATACCATAGAGAAAGTATTGGATGTTTCTGTTGTAAATGCTGCAATTTCCAATACAGACCTATGTGGTATATTTGCTGTTATGAATTCTAATGGAATGCTGCTGCCGAAGATTGTTTATGATCATGAAGTTGAAAGGATTAAAGAATTAGTAAAGGAATTTGACATTAATGTTCAGGTTATGGATTCGAAATATACTGCTGTAGGAAATCTTGTGTTATGTAATGACAAAGGTGCAATTTTAAGCAAATTGTTTTCTGTAAAGGAAATATATAAAATAAAGGACTGTTTAGGCATTGAGACAGAAGTTTCTACGGTTGCAAACATCAATACTGTAGGATCAAGCGGGATTGCTACAAACAAGGGATGCTTGCTACATAGAGATGCACAGGAAAGTGAAATTAATCTTATCAAAGATTTACTTAAAGTAGATGCTGATATAGGCACTGCTAATTTTGGTTCTCCTTTTGTTGGAAGCTGTATGATTGCTAACAGCAACGGCTGTGTTGCTGGATTGTCTACTACTGGCCATGAGATAACTAGGCTTATGGAAGCTTTGAAGTTTTTGTGAGAATGATTATTTATACAAGAATTATGAGTTAATTGCTAGACACGCTCCTACAAGAATAATCTTTATATAATAATCCAAGAAAAGTTATTTAGAGGTTATTTAATATGCCAAGTGAATTCGAAGAAGCTGTTGTTAAAAGGCTCACTGTACTCATAGAAACTGCAAAGAATACAGAGAGTGTTGCAAAAAGTATTCAAGGTGTTGCTGAGAATACACATGATATAGTGAAGGGTCTGGATGAATTGAACAGGAATATCGAGAAACAAACAGGAGCAAACTTGGAGTTGAACAGAAATATTGAGAAGCTGATAAAAATCCTTGTTGAAAAAAATCAAAGAAAGTAAAGGAAAAATAGGTTTACTGAGACATATGTCTATTAATTATTAGACACGCTCTATTTGGTTTAAGAACCTTTAGTCTTAAACTCAGTCATATGACACTTACCACAGTAAAATCTATCCTTATGTTCAGCCATATATACTCCGTCACCACACCTTGTACAAAATTTTCTCTTGTTTTTAATCAAATCGCTCACTTTTACTGGTTTATGCTTCATTTCTTTTCACCTGGTTTCTCATTTTGCCAATGGCCTGAATAAGAATGATCTGATTCTTCACAATCCATAAGCATCATCTGTATCCAATATTCATCTTTATGAATCTTAAAGCTTTTAATAGGAATGAATACTGTTTGAGTCGGGTGGCCTGAATAACCAGAATCGCCTATAGCTGTCTGTGACTTTACCATGCCCAGCCTGTTCAACGTGGATCTTGGGAAGAAAAATGCTACTGCATTCTTAGGTATATCAATCTTGTTTGCGATCCTTATCTCATATACACCTCTTTCCAAATTGTAAAAACCATCGTCTGAAGGCTTTACCAAAACTTTTTCCGGATCAATTCTTCTATCACTTCCATTAAAAAATGCTTCTGAATCACTATGTATCAGAAACACTTCTGATACCCTAATGTCAACACCATTAGGATTAATTTTTATTTCTGGGGGTTGTTCAATAAACTTTGCTACTCTTTCTCCAGACCAAACTGACATATTCTACTCCTTTTTATCTTCCTTATTAGGCTCTTCCTTTGCTTCTGGTTTCTTTTCTTCTTTTTTAGGAGCTTCTTTTGGTTTTTCTTCTTTTTTCTTTTCTGGTTTATATTTAACCTGCGGCTTTTCTTCCTTCTTTTCTTCCTTTGGTTTGGCTTCAACAACTGGCTTCTGATAAATTTTAATCTTACCTATAGTAATGTTAGTGCCTTTGCTTGTAAGGACATAATTTAACATGACATGAGTCTCTGGCACAGAGTATCTTTCAGCTATAGATTTTACAATTTCTGATTTAGAGGGCGTTGGGCTACCATCGTGCTTTATATTAATCTCCAATTCTTTCCTTTTCAAGAACGGATTATCCTTTTCGCTAGAAATATCTATTTCCATAATATCAACTATAAATTCTTCTATCGTTCTAGCTTATAAATATTTGTATGGAAAGACTATCTGTATTCAAAAACGAGGATGTATTAAGCTATGACTATCTACCGGAAATACTTCCGCATAGAGAAAGTCAGATAAAACAACTATCAGAAAATCTGGCCTTGTTGGCAGAAGGTAGAAAACCTCAAAATATATTTATCTTCGGCGCTCCTGGAATTGGAAAGACGGCAAGCATAAAATATGTTTTTAGAAAATTTGAAGAATATTCAGGGCTGAAAACCCTATATATAAACTGCTGGGGATACAATACTGCTACATCCGTGCTTTCAAAAATTGCTCAAGAAATTGGATATCCTGTTAGCAGAAGGGGCTGGCCTAAAGATGAGATAGTAGAAAAACTTATAGAAACATACAACAAAAACTCTAGATCATTGGTCGTATGTCTGGATGAAGCTGATCAGTTGATTTACAAGGACTCATCAGTTCTATATGATCTGACAAGAATAAACCAGTATTTGAAAAAGCCCATGATGGTAATTTTCATATCCAACAATCCCCACATATTTGTTAACATTGAGCCAAGGATAAAAAGCAGTCTGAGTTTAGATGAGTTGGAATTCAGATCCTACAGCATTATGGAAATGAAAGACATAATCAAACAAAGGTCTGACATTGCATTCTTTTCAATTGAACAAGGCGTAACCCTGTTGGTAGCCAACATTGTTTTGAAGTATGGCAGTGATGTTAGAACAGGCATAGACTGCTTGCTTAGGGCTGGCAGACTTGCTGAGAAAGAACAGTCTGACAAACTTAAAGTTTCACATGTTAGAGAAATCGTAACAAAACTTACTAAGGTTAAACAGGAAATATTGAAGCAAAAGGTAAATGAAAATGAAAAACTTGTTTTAGAAATTTTGGGTAGCGGTAGAAAATTTCATTCGTCAGAACTTTATCGTGAATATTGCAGGAAAATGAATAAGGCTGTAACAGAAAGGATGTTTAACAACTACATAGATCACTTGATGAATTTGAATTTAATATCAATTAGAAGAAAGGAAGATGTACATGGATTTACAAGGATAATATCTAAAGTTGGCTAATTAAGCTTCTGCTAGGAATGCTCTTATCACATCATCCCTTGCTATTATTCCAACCAGCTCGCCATTATCCACCACAGGTAGTCTGTTTATTTTCATTTTTGTCATTATTTCAACGACTTCAGCAATGTCTGCTTCCGATGATACAAACTTTACTTCCTTTTTCATGACTTCTCTTACCTTAGTACCCATTATTTTATCAACTTCATCCTTAAACTTTTTATCGCCAAAAACTGCTTTGCTTAAATTCAATATGAAACTGCTTGTAGTGCTGCTAAGTTCTGAGATGTCCTTATACAACCTTTCGTTAATAAACTTTATCACATCTGAATTGCTTACAAGACCGACTACTCTACCTCCTTCTACTATCGGTGCGCCTGATATGTTATATTCAGAAAATTTTTCGCTTATTTCAAGTATAGTATTATCTGGGGAGAAATAGATTACTCTTTTGTTCATGAAGTCTCCAGCATTCTTCATATTTTCAATTTGTATAACATTCTATTTAAACAAATTTTAATAAGGCTGGCCTATACCTAAAGAAAATGTATAAACTTCAAACATGTCTTCATTGATGGTATTGACATAAGATGTGGTAAACCCGAAGTTGATGTTGCTTAAGACATTTGGCGTGTTATGTTTATCAGAAGCCCAGAATAACAGCGATAGAAACAACAGTCTATGATCATCGTCTGCTGAATCAAGGCTAGTTCTTGTGAAGTCTGAAACCCATGCTGTCTTATAAAAATCTGTTCCATTTAAAACTACTACCGGTACTGGGAATCCGCTTGGTTCTAAATATTCATCAAAATGTAAAAATATTTTATTTTTGTCCGAATCTGAAGGATAAACTTTAGTGCCCGAGTCTTTCAGGAAATCTTTGAACACATAGCCTTTTTTAAATACAACATCGAAGCTGCTTAAGTTTACATTCTTCATGTAGAAATTTATGCTGTTTATAGAAAAATCTGATTGGGGCGAAACTGACATATCCGCCAAATTGTTGCTGTCTGTATCAAAGTAGACAGAATTGGAACATATCCAATAAAAATGGTTTCTTTCATAAAAACTGAATGAGCCATTGAACACTGAACTGCTTGCACACGATGGTATACCGCCTTCTGTCGGAACCGATGTTACATAAACGGATGCATTTGTAAAACTGTTAACTGACAATGGTAAATGATAGAATAGTTTATATGGCCCATAAAATATTTGTGATACTGAAGAAGGATTTTGTATAGTATCATTTTCTTCGCCTAATTTATAACTACATGCGCCTGTTAGTACGTCTTCACAGTATTCTATGCCAAAAATATTTTTATTCAATAAATCCAGATTAGCCGGCAAATCTGCTATCTCAATTATACCATTTCCCAAGCTAAGATAATTGGTTAATGTACTGATTATAGATGAAGAATTTATATCTTTGTATCCCCAGATGACAAGTACATCAGGTTCTGCGGAAGCGCAGGGGTTTATTTTTTCCAAATTTGTATGCAAACAAAATATTCTATTTGCCTGCCGTTTATAGAACTGCCGAAAAGCCAACTGTTTAAAGTACTTATCTGTTCCTCGGTGCAGTTGCATGCTATACTAAGCTTGTTTTTAATAAATCCATCTGTCTCAGACCAGAAAATAAAACTAGGGCCTAAAGTATTTAGAAGAAAATCAGAAAGTGCACTTTGATTGTAAGAATAATAATAAAGCCTGCCTAGATTATCTATTGTTGTTACTATGTCTCTGCCGTTTAGAATCAAATTGGCTCTATCCCAATTATTTGTATAAACATTTTGAGAAAATATTATACTAAATGCTGTTAGTAGTACAACTGCTGTAATTACCATCTCTATTATAGATATTATTCCTTTTCTTTTCATAGAAATCATCCTGTTTGTAGTATCATTTCAGCATAATGGCCATTATCTATTGCTGCATAACGTTTAATTGTTACATTTATTGATTTAGTTATCAGTAGTGGTGATTTGCAATCGCTTATAATGACATTGCCGTCTGTTCTATCTATCATTACAAGAGAAAAGTTGTAATTTTTCATATCAATACCTAAAAGATTTGCCACATTTTCGTAATTAGAGGCGCACATAGTGTTTATGTCGCTTATCTTTCTAGATGAAATGTAATTTGTTATGTTAAAATTTTCATTAGCGAAGCCCAGCCTTTCGACATTTGATGTTGTCCAATCTTTTGGCTCACCCGGATCATTAATAAGCAGCTCTGAAATCTGATAAGCCTCTGATCTTAGAAATTCGCCTTTAATTGTATTTATACCAATTGGGGCTGTATTCACTATTTGCAAAGATAGGTATGAAACCAGCGCTATAAATGCTCCAATTGAAACTATGTAATCCCATGTAAACTGACCTTTCATGATACTAACCTAAGAATCCTATTTTGACCATTATGCTAAATGCACCAAATACCAAAATTGCCATTATAAGAGAATGCTTAAGACCAGCCAGCATTGAACCTTCACTTATTACACCAGCTATCAATCCTGAAAATATGCTTTGTATTAAACTCATTGCAAAAAACAATGCTATATAGTATGCCCTTAAACTTAAAATACCGTCTTCCAATGGATTT
>CAZPID010000016.1:0-7792 GCA_964586885.1 uncultured archaeon
TCCTTGAGTTTATCAAATGCTTTCTTCAGCCTTTCGTCTGCAAATATTACAGAAATCTTTTTTTGATGTTTTCATCTTACCACTAAATTGGAGTTAGAGTATTTTTTTACTAGTTCAGGATTCCATATCCATATTATCTTACCATCCTTTATTACAATTTTTCCCAATTCTTCCAAATACTCCAAAACAATTTGAAATGTCTGATACATCATCTTTCTAGGCAAAGCTTTCCATAGTTGATAAGGTCCAAGTTCTCCACTATGTTTTTTTATAGTTTTTTCTACCATTTCTACGCTTTCTAAAGTAGGGCTATGCAATATTGTTTGAGCTTTCATATTATATATATTTATATAATAAGTATTTAAAGGTTAAATGTGTAAGTTTTTAAGTTTCAAATTTTTATTATGTTACACGTGTAACAATCAATTAACTATAGAAAAGTTTAAATACTCTAAAGTATATATATTAATTAATGTTAAAAGAACCTGGATTAAGAAGATGTAAAGTATGTGACAAGACTTTCGAGTCAATCTATTCAACAAATTTCTGCACTTACTATTGCTATAGAAAATATAAATTGCCTTCCAAGTTGAAAAAACTGAGCTACAGTAAAGCATTAAACATAACGAACAATGGAATAGCCACCGGCGATAAGAATAAAATAATTTTTCATTCTAGCGAAAGCTTGAAGCATTTCTTAATAAAATCTTTAGTGTGCAGAATACTGTTTGAACGTAAGCATTCATTTGTATGTGAAGCTCTTATAGAGAATGGAAATAAAGTTGATATATGCGATCTGTCAATGCAAATAGTGTATGAAGTTGAACCAAACAAAACTGACAGAAAAATGGATTCAAAGTTTGGAAAATATGGAATTTCCCCAGCTATAAAGGATATAATAATTATTCCCTATGAAAAAATTCCAGATGATGTAAATGCTGCCTATGATAAATTGAAGGAAATTGTAGTCTAATTAATCAAACTATGAGAAAATAATATTTATATGAAATTCCATTTCAAAGCAATGTCTCCACTAATATCGTATGTTTTAATCCTAGCCATAGGTTTTACAGCAATTTCCATAACACTTATTTTTGGCAAACCTATCATAGAAACCGGATTAGATTCAATCACAGTGAACGAAGGAATACAGAGCATGAAACTTCTGGATAATGTGATACGTGAAATATCCAAGGAGGGTGTTGGCAGCTTGAGGACAATCCAGTTGCAAGTCAGCGGTGGAGATTACATAGTTAACAACAGCACCGGCACTCTTAATTACACATTTATTTTAGTAAGCAATTTATTCAGCGAGTCTTCTTCAAAAAAAGAAGGCAACCTGCAGATTGTTATTGAGAAACCAATTTTCAAAATAGGTTTATCTTACAGCAATATAATCATCACAGGCGACAACAACGAAATAGGAAAAGGGACAAACAAGTTGTGCATCGAAAAAACTAGCATCAGCAGCAACAAACCTGTAGTTGATATCAGAAGATGTTAAGTTAATTACTTAGTAACTTTAGATATCCAATCCAAGTAATCTTTATTACCCTTTTTTATAGGAAGTTCGATTATTTCAGGTACTTTATAAGAATGCATTTTCTTTATGCTTGCTATGACATTCTTTACAAGAGACTTTTTAGTTTTGATAATCATCAGACATTCATTATCTTTAACAATCTTTCCTTTCCACCAATACATGGATTTTACGCCATCTAGAATGTTCACGCATGCTATGATTTTTTTATCAAGAAGACACTTTGAGATTTTATTAGCTTCTTTTTCGCTCGAACATGTCGATAAGATAACAGAATACATAAATCATCCTTTTTCCTTTATTTCATTCAAAAACCTGTCCAATACTCGCGGCAAATCTTTTTCATCTACCCTCAATATTTCTGCTGCTTCTTTCAATAGTTTTGATTTAATTTTTAATTCTTCAAATTCTTTTCTCGTCATCATTCTAATCACTTCCTCTTCTTCATCTGTTTCCATTCTTTGAAAATTCTTTCAACCTCTTTAGGCACATCTTCTTCCTTTACTTTAAGCTTCCGTGAAACTTCCTTCAATGTAGACTCCTTTTCCTTTAGGTAAGCTTCCGCCACATCTCCTGCCTTAAGTTCAATTCTAGAAAGTCCATCTGCTATCCTTTTAGTTTTAGTTATAACTATCCAACCTACATCTTTAGTATTAGTGCCATGTGTGCCACCACAGGCTTCAACATCCCAACCTTCTATGTTAGCTATTCTTATCTCCTTTGATGGAACATAGCCACCTTGATAAATACTGAAACCAAATTTCTGTTCAGCCTCACTTCGAGACATGACAGTCTTTTTAATAGCAAGACCTTTCTCAACAATTTCATTTGCCAACTGTTCTATCTTCTCCACTTGATCATCAGTTATAGCTTCATAATGTGTCACATCCAGCCTGGCTTTATCAACATCCTTTTCCGATCCATACTGGTTTGCATGCTTACCTAAAACTCTTTTGACAGCACCATTAACAATATGAACTGCATCATGATGTTTCATCAAAATTTCCCTCCTATTTTTATCTACTTTACATGAAACAGTTTCCCTTTTTTTCAAATTTCCCGCAACAAGATGAATAACTACATTACCTATCTTAATTACGTTCAATACTTCCAGATTATTAATTAATCCTTTATCATGCATCTGTCCGCCGCCGGTAGGATAGAAACCTGTTTGATCTAATACAACCCAGCTCTTGCCATTTTCTAATTCATGTGAAAGAATTACCTTTGCATCAAAATCAAAAACATTATCATAGTAAAGTATTTTTGTAGGCTCTACATTACTCAGATCAAAATCAACCTTTTCATCTTTAGTTTCTTTACCCATATGCTTCTTAGATATCCTGTCATAGAATCCCTGTGGCACTTCAATCCCTAAATCTTCTGGCGATATACCTTGTGATTCATAAATCTTTATCAATTCATCTTCAGAAGCTTCTTTACCTTTAAAACTTTCTATAATCTTTTTACTCCTCTTCTTGGATTCTCTGTATCTCTTTTCCTCTACTTGCAGTATCTTAACTATCGAATCTTCGTTTTCTAAAAGTTCAGGAAATAGTTTTTTCAAATCTTTAGCATGCCAAAGAGCAATGTCTTCAAGCTTTATAGGCCAGTTGAATTTATCTATGAAACTCAATGCTCTTCTCAAGATTAGTCGTAGATTATAGCCACCTGCAACATTTGACGGCAGCCCACCTCCTGAAATTGCAAATGCCAAAGCCCGCGCATGTTCTATTATAGCATACATTGCTTCTACGACAGCTGTCTTATTTTCTATTTCTTCAACATTTGCACCAATTCTTTTTGCGATCTCTTTCTTGGCAGCATTCAAATCAGATTCATCTGCATTAAGTATTCCTGAGAATTTTGAGTATTTTACAAAGAATTCTTTATCATAATCTACATCACATATTTTCCTAAACTTTTCAATTATCGATGAAAAAACAGCATCATAGCTTGTAGGTGTGCCTTGTGTGATCCAAGTAAATCTTTCGTGTCCGGCACCCATATCTACCACTTTATCTTTCATTTCTCTGTAGTCATCTAAAGTACCGGCAAATTCTGTAAATACAGCATTACCCAATTCCAAACCCTGTACATGATATTCTAAACTGCTACCAAATGCTGATGGGCCAAGCCATGCATCTTCTATGAAAACTATTTCTTCAGGTTTTATTCCAAATTCTTTTGTAAGCAATTGCCAATCTAATTCTATACATCTATCCTTCCAGTAGCCTTCCTTGTTGTTATACAAAGAACTTTGCTGTATCATTGTAAAGCACGTGTAAGACTTAGCATTGATTCCAGTGTTTACAACGTCGTTAAAACGAAGACAAGGCTGTGTTAAAATAGAAGGATTTACAGGAAAATCAAAGCTTATTTTTCCATTATCCACACGTAGAAAATCTACTATGCCCGCTATTGTGAAATAAAGATTTGGTACCCATCTGCAGATCACAGGATAAGGCTTTATTGATGTATGATCATTCTTTGTAAAAAATTTTTCTATAACTTTCCATGTGTCAATATAATTTAATTTTTTTTCAGTAGGAGGATTGCCGATAAAATCATAAGTTTTACATGTAGCATCATTGCATATAGTTTGTTCAGTTAGAGTCCAGAAGAACTTATTGCAATTGGTACATTGTTTTCTTTTAAATCCTAAATCATCGAAAAGCTTTACCTTCCAATATTTCTGATAATCCTTTTGGAAATGTTCTATTAATTCCTTTTTTTCAACCATATCATCACTATACTATCTTTATTAAATTCTCGATTAATTATAATAAATTGATATGAAGGAGAAAGGCTTGCTGATGGTGTCTATTGTATCATCTGTAGCTGGCTTGGCTATGCTATTCATTCTATCGCAAATTGTAGAGCTTGGCGTAACAAATATTTCTCAAATAACTCCGGAAACTGTGGGTCAGAATGTTAAAGTATGCGGTGAAATAACTTCTAAGTTTGTATCAGACAAAAAGCATGTGTTTCTAGAACTAAAAGACGATAGCGATAGAATAGACATAGTTATATTCAACAGTACTGCAGAAAAATTGGGAGCTTATGATTTACTAGAGGATAAAACCGTTTGTTTTGTCGGCAAGGTGGATGTGTATCAGGGGAAGCTGGAAATAATTCCAAATAAGATTGAACTGACTGGTGAATAGTTTTGTTTTTTGAAGTTCTTCTATTTAGTTTATTAGGAATAGGCGGTGGCGTTCTTAGTGGATTGATTCCAGGTATACATACAAATACTTTAATCCTACTTTTATTTAGTATACTTCCATTGCTAGCTGGAGTTCCTATACCTGCAATAATCGCTTTGATAATAGCCATGGCAATCACACATACATTAATCAGTTACATACCTTCTGTATTTTTAGGTGCACCGGAGTCAGAAACAGCTTTATCAGTTTTACCTGGACATAAAATGCTTTTAGAAGGGAGAGGTTTAGAAGCAATATATCTTACAGTTATAGGCGGAGTAGGTGTAATCATACTTTTTGTTATTGCTTCGCCGCTATTGTTACAAGTATTACCTTTCCTTTATTCAAACATCGAACACTACATACACTGGGCCTTGATAGCATTGGTTTCATTTATGATTGTTATTGAAGGTAAGAAAAAATTTCTTTGGGGTTTATTGGTTTTCTTTCTAGCTGGATTGTTGGGCGTGATAACTTTAAACAGTACTTTACTACAGCCACATTTTGTGTTCTTTCCACTATTCTCAGGACTATTTGGTATCAGCACACTACTGATAAGTCTTAGAAACAAATCAAAAGTTAAAAAACAGAAAAGGAGTTTCGGCATTGTTAAAAGATCTCTGGCCATTTCAGGAATAATTAAGGGGTTCTTTTCTGGATTGGTCGTCGGAATTCTTCCGGGTGTAGGTTCAGCTCAAGCAGGAACATTAGTTCAACATCTTACTCGTAAAGCAAATGTAAGAGAGTTTCTAATATCTATTGGCGGAATAAATACAGCCAATGCTTTGTTTGCCTTAGCAGCTTTGTATACAATTGACCGGGCAAGATCTGGTGCAGCCGTTGCAGTTGAAAGAATTTTAGGAAGCTTTGCTTTCAGTGATTTTCTTTTGCTTATAGCAGTGGCTTTAATTGTAACAGGAATAGCTGCAGTAATAACATTATTCTTAAGTAGAAGATTTTTAACTATAGTAGAAAGGTTGCCTTATAACAAACTATCAATATCAATAATAATTTTACTAGTAGCATTAACTGCCTTATTCACAGGGCCGATAGGACTGTTGGTGTTGGCTGTTTCTATAGCAATTGGTTTGATAGCTCCATTGACTGGAGTGAAGAGAAGTTTGTGTATGGGCGTACTAATCCTTCCAGTAATTCTTTTTTACTCAGGCTTAGGGTAATTTTTTAATCTGTTGTTCAAAAATATCCAAGCCTTTATCAGCTTCCTCTTTTGTTATTATCAAAGGTGGCGCTATTCTTATAGTCTTTTTACCGCAGCCCAAAAGCAATAAACCATCATCAAAAGCTTTTCTCTCTACAAAATCTCTACCCTCTACGTTATTAAATTCTACAGCAATCATTAAACCTAAACCTCTTACATCTGAAATTACATGACTATAATTTTCCTTAAGTTCAGCAAATCTTTTTAACATATACTTTCCCATCTTTTCAGCATTACTAAGCAATCCTTCCTTTTCAATTATTTCTATAGTTTTTAATCCAACAGCCAGATCTATTCTTGAACCGCCTCCCCATGTGCTTGATAACGCTCCCTTTTCTTTTGGATCAAATTCTTCCTTAAAAACTGTAGCTCCTACTTGTAATGATTTAGCAACAGCCATGATGTCAGGTTCTATTCCATAATGTTCGAACGCCCACCACTTGCCAGTTCTGCCTATACCTGATTGCACTTCGTCTACTATCAAAGGTATCCTGAATATTTCAGTTTCCCTTCTCAGATTTTTTATAAAATTTTTACTGGCTATATTATAGCCTCCCTCACCTTGTACAATTTCTGTTAAAACAAATGCAATCTCTTCAGTATTTTTTGAAAGCACATCCATTATTTCATCTATATTTTCATCCTCATCAGACGTACAAAAGTTTATTCTTTTCACTTTAAGTTCAGGATAACCTTTCTTTTGTATAGGCATGCTATGTGTGAATGTTAAAGCTCCTAATGTTCGACCATGGAAGGCATCATAGCATGATACACCATACATGTCATTCGGTGAAATCTTACGTTTAACACTCATTTTCCTATAAGCTAGCTTGATTGCATTTTCTACAGCTTCTGCACCAGTGTTGATAAAGAAAGCTTTGTTTAAGCTAGCAGGAGTTAAGGAAATTAATTTTTCTGCAAGGTTTGCTTGCTCTTCTGTGAAAAAATCCTGGCCACCCACTTTGTTAGCGCCAATCTTTGAAAAGATTTTAATTACTTCTAAAATCTCAGGATGGCTGTAGCCAACAGGACAACTGCATACATTAGAATTAAAATCTATGTACATTTTGCCGTCTACGTCTTCTATATAGCACCCCCTTCCAGACTTGATAACAAGAGGATATACGTATGTAGTATCAGTACAGTATTTGAGCGTTTTTTTGGCTATTTGTTCAGATTTCCCCATACAAAATAGTTATGCAGACATTATTAAATCTATAATTTGCTCATAGAATTGCTAACTAAGACAATTACTGGCTATAAAACGAAATTCGTACCAAATTTTATACAATTTAACGAAATTCGTACCATTTTTTCATACAAACAAACAATTTAAAGATTAGAACAGTAAAATAGATTATGAACGGATTAGATAGACAAAAGGTTATAAAAGAATTAGAAGAGCTTACAAACAGCTTAGTTGTTGAAGATCATCAAGAATTGTTAAAAGACTTAGATTCTGGTCAAGTTGGTCGATTTAAATTTTTGGGTAATGATATATATTTATCAGAAAATGCATTAAGATCTGATAAATTACTTAAAGTTGTATTAACGCTGAATGATAAAAAGGATGAATTTGATAAATATAAGGATTCAACTCCACAAGAAAGAGAGCTTCTTTTTAATCGACTTGATGTACAAAAACTTGATTGGTTTAAAAGATTTTTAGAATTTGAAACTAAGTTTTGGAATGTAGTTCCTATAGACAAATATGCTTCTTATATTGATGCTGCTATAAATTATTATGTAGCCGAGACTACTTTACACAAAAGTTTTCTTTCAGATAATCCACCTCCAAAAGTATTTCTAGTGGTTGGTAGATCAGGG
>CAZPID010000017.1:0-7751 GCA_964586885.1 uncultured archaeon
TTATCCATCTCGGTTTCTTTCAACATCAAAACGTCCCCTATTTTTATAGGACCTAGAACATTTCTTGTTAAAACTTTTCCTCTATCTGGACCATCTAAAACTTTACATCTAACTTGCGCTACTCCTTTAACACCGCTTCTACCAAGTAATTGTAATACTTCTGCTGGAAAAGCATCTTTTAAAACCATTTATAATCACAATCAAGCCTTTGTCCTGAGCTTCTCTATGTTGCTTGCGATCTCTGAAAGAAGATCATTTCCTTCGCCAACATCAACTATAGCAATTGCGGCAGACTGCACATCTATACCTGAAGCTCTGCCTAGATCAAGCTTACTTGGAACAAACACGTAGTTTATTTTCTTTTCTTCACAAAGTATTGGAAGATGCATAGCTATTTCTTCTGGTTCAATATCTTCTGCTATGACTATAAGTTTTGCTAAGCTGTTTTCTATGGATTTTGTAGCTTCATTAATCCCGCGCTTAACTTTGCCACTGTTTTTGGCTAATTCAATTAACTGCAAGACTTTATCGCTCAGTTCTTTCGGAACTTCGAATTTTATATATGCTTTTGACATACTCATTTCACCTCATTTTTCTATTCAGATCATTTCAGTAAATAAAATAAATGTTCAGTTAAGTTTATATAGGTATGTTTTCAAATAGATTTATTAGATTAGACTAAGCTTGTACTAAATTTTCTAACAGAGGTAATATCTTGATAGAAGAATTAAAACCAAAGTTGGTAAAAACTGGGACTACAACAGTTGGTATTATATGCAAAGATGCTGTAGTTATTGCAGCAGAAAAGAAAAGCAGCATGGGCTATCTTGTAGCCAACAAGGACACAGAAAAAATTCTTCAGCTGGATGACAGAATAGCTATGAGTATAGCAGGATTAGCTGCAGATGGCCAAGCTCTAGCTAGATATCTAAAAGCAGAATTTAAGCTTTATCATATGAGCAACAACAGGAAGATAGGATTGAAAGCTGCGGGCTCTCTTCTTTCTAACATTCTTCAAGGCAACAAATTTTTTCCTTATTACATACAGATTATAATGGCTGGCTGGGATGATGAAAGGGGAACATCCATTTTTACTTTTGATCCATTTGGCAGTTATGAGGAAGAGAAAAGATTCTTTTCCACTGGTTCAGGATCGCCTATGGCTTTAGGTGTGCTTGAGGACAGTTATAAAGATGGTATATCAGCAGACGAAGGATCAAAACTTGCTGTAAGAGCTATAAAAGCTGCTATAGAAAGGGACATCGCATCGGGCGGTAATGCTATAGATGTGTGTGTTATAAATAAAAGTGGGTTAAATATTTCCAGACACAGTTTGAATGAACGGTAAAAGAAGGCTTGTTAATTTTGTGCATGTAGTTTGATTGAATATCTAAATTTGGTTTTTATGTGATAGTAAATGATAGAGATTTTAAAAAAAACAGAGGATTTACTGCCTAAGAAAGTTGTTAAGAAAACGGAGCTAGAAGGATCGGAAATAATCGTATATACTAAGAATAAGGATTTCTTTAGAAACTGTGATCAAGATGTGCGTTTGGTAGTCAGCAGTTTGAAAAAAAGGGTAGAAATTAGAGCAGATAACACTGTTCTGCTTGATCAAGATGAAGCAAAGAGGTTTGTATTGGAAAATGTACCAAAAGAAGCTGGTGTGAAAGCAGTATACTTTGAACCTGAAAGAAGTATAATGATCATAGCTGCACAAAAGCCTGGTTTGGTTATAGGTAAAGGCGGAGAACTGTTTAAAAAAATAAAATCCGAAACATTTTGGTCGCCAAGAATAGAAAGGGTGCCTGCGGTGGATTCAAATATAGTTGATGGTATAAGGAAGATGATACATACTGAGACGAAATTTAGAAAAAATTTTTTAAACAAAGTTGGTAAAAGCATTTTTGGCGGAAGAAAGGCTGCGAGAAACTGGATAAGAATTATAGGCTTAGGTGGTTGGGGCGAAGTTGGTAGAAGCTGTACAATTGTAGAGACACCAAAATCTAAAATTCTAATTGACTGTGGAGTAAAAGCAAGTGCAACTAATACTGAAGATTTGATACCAATATTTAATGTTAAAGAATTCGATTACAATGAGATTGATTGTATAATTATTTCACACAGCCATCTTGATCATATAGGAGCAGTGCCTATTCTTTATGAAAGGGGGTACGATGGACCTCTGTATGTTACAACACCCACATTAGATTTAGCTACGCTGCTCTGGCTAGATTTTATAGACGTTATGCAAAAGGGAACTACAACCCCGCTTTTTACAGCAACTGGTGTAAAGGAAGCTGTAAAGCGTGCGATAACTCTAGAGTATGGAGAGGTTTCTGATGTAGCGCCTGATATAAGATTAACATTCCAGCCATCGGGGCATATTCTAGGAAGTGCTATCACCCATCTGCATATAGGGGAAGGGTTGCATAATCTGGTTTATGCTTTGGATCAAAAGTTTTCAAGAACTAATTTACTTGATCAGTCTTTTACTAATTTCCAAAGGGTGGAAACACTGATGATAGAATCCACCTACGGCAGCAGAAATGATATTATGCCGAGAAGGGAAGAAAGTGAAAGGCAATTTATGGATGTTATAAATAAAACTATCGAAAGAAAGGGCGTTGTATTGATTCCTAGTTTTAGCGTAGAGCGTGCACAAGAATTAATGGCCATACTTGTTAACAATAATTTCCAGCGACCTGTTTATCTGGACGGAATGATATGGGACACAAATGGTATATTTACTGCTTATCCAGAATATCTGGGGAGAGACATACAGAGAAGAATATTCAGGGGGGAAAATCCATTTCTCAACCCAATGTTTAAAAGAATAGCTTCGCAGAAAGACAGGGAGAAGGTTTGGGACGAAAAGGAATGTGTTATAATATCCACCAGCGGAATGCTTAACGGCGGACCCATACTGCAACATTTACAACACCTGGCAGAAGATCCAAAAAACACTTTGGTATTTGTTGGGTATCAGGTTGAAGGAAGTATGGGTAGGAGAATACAAAAGGGGTGGAAAGAAATACAGATTACTTTAGCAAATGGCAAGAGCCAGGCAGTAAATCTTAATATGGATATACAAACTATAGAAGGGTTGAGCGGACATTCCGACAGAAAACAGCTGTTGAACTTTATAAGCCATTTGCCTTCTAGGCCAAACAAAGTAATTTGTATTCATGGTGAAATGCATAAAGCTGAAGACTTGGCTAATTCTATAAGACACATATTCAGAATAGATGCATACGCACCTAAAAATTTGGAAGCTATAAGACTGAAATGATTATTTTTAATTATAGAACCAATTGTATTTTATGAGAAAGATAACGGTAGCCAATCAGAAGGGCGGTGTTGGAAAAACTGATCTTTGTGTAAATCTAGCAGCATGTCTGGCTGATCTAGGGGCAAAAGTACTCTTAATAGACTTGGATCCTCAGGCAAACACTACTTCTTATATAACTAATAAGAAATTCGAACGCACATCAAAGGATCTATTGCTGGATGCATCTGAACTGAAAGATATTGTAGTTAAGACTGATTACAAGAATCTGGATCTTGTACCTTCTTCTAGAATTTTGGCTTTAGCCGAAGTAAGGCTTGCAAACGATGTGAGCATGCAATTCAAGCTAAAGAAAAAGCTCAAGGGCGCTGTGAATAAATATGATTTTGTATTTATAGACACTCCTCCCTCATTGGGAACTTTAACAGTAAATGCGCTCACTGCTTCTGATAGTGTTATAAGCCCTATACAGATAGGATATTTTGCGCTAGATGGTGTTGCTCAGCTTTTGGGAACCGTGGATGCTATAAAGAAGGACATAAACCACAAGCTTGCAGTTGATGGTTTTGTTTTAACGATGTATGATAAAAGAAACAAGCTGTCAAAGGATATAGAAAAGATGGTTAGAAAAGCTTTCAAAGGGAAGGTATTCAAGACAGTAATACCTGTCAGTGTAGATTTAACAAAAGCGCCGAACAAACACAAACCAATCATACACTGCAATCCTAAATCAAAGGCATCCAAGGCTTACAGGAAACTGGCGGCTGAGATTTTAGCATTTAAATGATCAAATTACTTTTTGGTTAAATCTAGGTCTATCAAAAATACTTCATCCCTAGGAGTAACTATGTAGTTGCTGTCTGTGTCTTCTGTAAGAAGAGTGTATCCCATATCTTTAATTTTAGAAACAATTTCATTTCTTTTAGATTCATACAACTCTTTCTTTTCTGGATATTTTTTTACAGCTTTTCCCAATTCCATTCCTTCTACATATTCATGTACCATTGTTCCCTTGTCATATTTTTTAATTATTGGAACGTTTACACCTGCTTCCATCAGCTTTCTGGATAATTCTACCCTGTTATCTACAAAATATTCTATACCTGAACCAAAAGTATCCCAGGGGCATTTCATTATATATCTTCTATTGCCATTTTCAAGATTCAAATCTATTAGCCACCAAAGTACTTGACCAGACCAGCCATGGTATTCATCGCTATTTTCGGGCTTCCAGCTGCAGTTCTTAGAGTAATCTGTAATACTTCTTACTTTTTCATACGGCTTGATGAAATCTAATTCTATAAATCTTTTTTCCAATTCTTTCATATAGATGTCCATAATTTAAGGTAGAAAGAAAACTTTAAAAACGCAAAAAAAATGCTTAAAATTATCTTACTAGCTTATCTCTACCGCCACTTGCATTTCTGAACACATTCATGCCAGAGTTGTAGTTTTCATATAGATATTGCAATGTTTTTAGATCTTCTTCTAAATAACTGATAGCTCTTCGGTTGCTCTCGGGACTTTTATTTAATTTCTCCAGCTTTTCCTTGTTTTCTTTTATAAGATTCTCTATTGTCATTTCATAATTTGATGTTCCTTTAAATTCCGGACTAAGAATGTATTTTGGGACGTAGGCTGACATACATAACCTTTATTAGTAATCTTTATAAACCTTACGACTGTATGATGATATTCGATGGGCCCAGAGGGATTCGAACCCTCGACCTTCTCGTAGCCCTCTTTACAGCTAAGAGCGAGTTGCTTTTTGGGACTTGTTTAAAGTCTCTACCATGCTGAGCTATAGGCCCGATTCAATGATAATTATGTGTATAAAGGTTTTAATTTAGAGTGGGCTCGCCCGGAATTGAACCGAATTCTCCACCGAACTCAAACATTTGTGAGGGCTACGCTTGTTATAATTGGCGTCCTACCGGTAGACTACAAGCCCAAGTAATTTTAATTTAGTTGTTTATGACTTATCTTCAAATTTTTTCTGAAACATTTAATTGATATACGGAAAGGTTTAAAATATCTACAAATAACTTTCAATTTCTAACAAGAAGAAATTCAGCTTCTGTATAGGAACCACAAATGTATTGCTTTCTTTTATCACATCTTCTTGTAGCAATGTTATTATCATAGGATGGAATTTTGAATTGTTGCTTATGTTTAATTCTTTAGCAATTGCGCGATTCTTTTTAAGAAATTTAAAAAGTTCATTATCTCTAGTTTCTTGTTCTTTGATAGCTTTTACAACAGCATACTTTTTATTCCTTCCTTGACGCCACTGCTTGCAGTCTATGTACAATACTGTCCTGCCTCTTGTTGCAATTAAATCTATTTCATATCTTCTCTTGGTTTTAAATCTAAAATTCTTTCTTACTATGAAGTTGTTGCCCTTCAAAATTTCAGATGCAAGGTTTTCAAAAGCTTTCCAGCTAATAGAAGACGCTACATCTTCTAGGATTAAACTTCTCATAAAATATTATTCTTATACACGGTAAATTTATTTTATGTTAATTTACGGCCATAATAAAGCGTACGTTTTGTTCCACTGGTTCATACACTTTTTATCTATACATCTTCTGGCTTTTTACACAGATTTTGTTTTGTTTGGCACATACTTTATAAGATTCGATTTTTTTGGTATGGATGTGAACCTTCCTATTTTTGACTATTTGATACTTTATGTGGTTGCTATAGTCATTGATTTTGATCATTTGAAAGTATTGAAAAGATATGGTATTGAAGGCATTCTTACATTTGCTAGACAAAGAATACAATATCCTCTTCATAATTTTTTCTTTCTAAGCGTATTTTCTTTAGCTTCGGCATTCACGGCTATTGCTGGCTTTCAACATATAAGCGTGCTCTTGTTAGTTCCTGCTATTCATATGATATGGGATATGATAGAAGATATTGTGGTTTTCAAAACAAGTTACAGAAAATGGGAGAGAACATGGGGTATTAATACAAAGGAGTTGGAGAATTTGTGGGCAGATATAAAGAAGCTAGAAGAAATAAGCAAAAGGGAGAAACGTGAGGAGTAAGTGTTTATATGTTTACATCCTAATTTAAGAATTGTTCGGGATAACAATAATTGAAAAGGAGTAGATTTGTATGTTAGTTTGTGGTATAGATGAAGCTGGTCGCGGGGCTTTGATAGGGCCTCTAGTAATTGCTGGTGTTTGTGTAGAGAAAAAAATGGAAAGAAAGTTGAAAGTACTTGGTGTTAAAGATTCTAAAAAACTTTCGCCTAAGAAAAGAGAAGGCCTTTACAACCATATAGCAGATATGGCAAAAGAAGTTGTAATTTTAAAAGTTCCCGCTTGTAAGATAGACAGCTACAGAAGTCAAAGGATAAATTTGGATAGAATCGAAGCTATGAAGATGGCTGATATAATAAGAATGGCTACGGCTGACACATTTTACATAGATTCATTGACAGCTAATCCACCGAAATTTAAGAAAAAAATTATAGAGCATTTGCCAGTAGAAAATAGGAATGAAAAACTTGTAGTTAAGAATTATATGGACGAATCTATAACTGTAGTAGGCGCGGCTAGTATAATAGCAAAAGTAGAAAGAGATAAAGATATACAAGAAATACAGAAAGAAGTTGATGTGGATATAGGTGTAGGCTATAGTCATGATAAACGGACTGTAAACTTTGTAGACAGTTTAATAAAATCTGGTAAGGAATTGCCTGACTATGTTAGAAAATCCTGGGTTACAACTCAGTTGCTTCAGGAGAAATCTTTGCAAAGCAGGATAAAGGATTTCTTTTTTAAACAGAAGGAAGGTTGTTAGAACTTTCAGCAACTATCTTACAGCCAACTATATGACTACATTCTTTATATTTTAGTGTGTTAAAACTGCAATCACATTCATAAGTATTCTTGTTTTTATCATAAATTACAATATGTTCTTCTGTATCACCTAATACTTTAAAATGTATTCTTTTCTCACTATCAACATCTTTCATAACTCTCTTTTCTTCTACAAGCTTCTTGCCTTTTTCTAAAATAGATTGTGAAACGTCCATAAATTAGCTATAACTCCCATGACCTTGAATACTCTTCTTGTTCCTTTGTAGGCTTGTCGATTTTAATTCCAGTTAATTCAAGCTTTAGGCTGGCAACTTTCTCATCAATTTCCTGAGGTACCATGTAAACTTTAGGCTTGAGATTTTTATAATTCTGCGCGCCCCAAACACAACATAAAACCTGGTTTCCGAATGACATGTCGATCACAGAACTAGGATGTCCCTCAGCAGCTACTAAATTAACTAACCTGCCTTCTGCCAATAAAAATAAGCTCTTGTTTCCTATTTTGAATTCTTCTATATGATCTCTTATGTTTTTCTTATGTGATGACAACGATTCTAGATCTGGAATTGAAATCTCAACATTGAAATGCCCTGAATTTGCGAGTATTGTGCCGTCTTTCATCCTTTTCA
>CAZPID010000018.1:0-7615 GCA_964586885.1 uncultured archaeon
CTTGAATTTAAAGATGCTGATAAGTTAAGTTTGTCTATCGTAATCGCTCCTAGAGTCAGTGAAGGATAAAATCATCAAACAAATTTGTATGTTCTCTCACCCATCTTACCAAATCCTGTCCAAACAAATTCATTTTTTGGTTCGACTATACTTCTTTTAAGAGTCCCATCATGCACCTTTTCATATTGTTTGGGTGAAAGGCTTTTTCTGCTTTCAAGCAGTTTTGAGAAATTGAACTTCTTCGCGACCTTTTTATAATTTTCCACCACCCTTTCACCATGTACCTCAGCTTGAAGGCCGCTTCCATAAGACCCAACCAAAAGCCTGTAGCCACTCATATCAACTTTATTCAATTTAGCATGTTCAAATACACTTGCTCTGGCTAAATGAACAGAACCTGCATAAATGTTACCTATATACATACCCAATATCAATGATGGATGGATTTTTTCTGTATAAAAATCTTGAAACCTCTTCGTTTTAGATACATTCTTTCTAAATTCATTTAGTGCATATGTATAATCAGATGTTTCCTTTTCGTTCATTTTAGGTTTTTTGATTGGTTCAGGACCTACTTCCTTTTCTAGAAGCTTTCCTTCTTTTGTACCACGTAATGCATGTATGTATCCTGCAGCCCCCGCTTTTTCAGCCATTTTAGGAAATGGGACATGGAAAAGAATTCTTTCAAAATTATCGATAGGCATATCATTCTTAGTCAAAAGTCCCTCCTCTATAGCATTATTACCATACACTATTGTAGCATCTCTCATAGCATCTAAATATGTTTGAATAGAAAATTTACCATCAACACTAGGATATTTACTAACTTCAGGTTTTAAGAAATCGTTTTTATCTCTAGAACACCATCCTTGAGCATCTTCTATTTCAATAAGCCCCGGATCTTCTGATATAAGCATTGCAACAGCTCCAGCACCTTGTGTGAATTCACCTGGATCCCCGCGTTCATAAAGAGCTATATCTCCAGCACATACGATAGCTTTTTTCCCTTTGCCTTTCCCGGATTTTATCCAATTCACAGCATTGTCAACAGCTATTGTACCGCCTGCACAGGCAAATTTGTTTTCAGATTTTGCAACATAATCAAAAACCCCTTTTCCGTAAATCTGTTCTAAACATCCAGACACATATGATGTAACAGCCTTTGAACCATCGGTTACAGTTTCGTTTCCTATTTCCCATCTGCCTATTTCATTTGGTTTAGTCTTACTTTCTTTCAAAAGCTTGAGACAAGCATTAGCACACATTGTAGTAAGATCTTCATGCTTGTCAGGAAGCGAAGATTTATGAATACCTATACCATTTGTAAAATAAGAAGGTTCCCTTGGTTTTTGATATGTTTCAGGCATAGATTTAGTTATTTCAGACATAGTCTTTGGCATGTCTAAATAAATTCGTGGTATGTGTATAGCTATGTAATCAATTCCAACAGACATAGTTAACCATTAAGTATCTGTTTTTGAGTTAAACTATTTAAACACATTTTCTAGTAAAAAATACGATAAATAGATAAATAATCTAACTATAATTTACCAATTCAGAAAAGCGAGGTGGAGCAGCCATCTGTGATAAAAGCAGACTGTAATGGAGTGCTCGTCGGGCTCATAACCCGAAGGTCGGACGTTCAAATCGTCCCCTCGCTATTTTATTAAAGAAAATCAATTAAGCAATTTCCAATCCCCGTCTAATCCAATATTCTTCTTCCTTACTTCTGCTCTTTTTCTTTACATCCTGTTCTTTAGGCTTCTCTTCTTCCTTAGGAATTTCTTCTTGTTTCTCATGTTCTTCTCCAGTTTCCTCCGAAGCTGATTTGATAGCTTGTGCTATAGATGCAAGTTCAGTCTCTTCCATCTTCTTTGGTTGGTTTTCCATTAGTGGAACTTCTTTTTCATAAACAGGATAAACCTTTACATTGAAATGTGGAACTTGAGACGGCATGACTGAGAAATAAATAGTAAGTGGTTTAAATACAGTCTTGAGCTTACTTGCTACCTTTTCTGCTGATAAGAAGACTTTAGCAGCTAGTTCTACATTTTCTTCAAAATCTGTGAAATGTTGCTTCGGTACTACTATTACCATACCTTTGGATCTCGGCATTATGTCCAGAAATCCAACCGAATGTTCATCCTCGTACACAATAAAAGCCTTTGCCAGCTTCTTTATAATTGAACAGAATATACACTGTGATTGTTCCATAGTTATAGTTGTAGATAATAAAGTTTAAAAATCTGATAATAAGCATTCTGTAAAAATTCATCAGAATCTCTGCCTATTGTACATACCAAGAGACTTGTCTATACCAGTTTCAAGAGAAACATTTAGATATTTGATAAAGTCCTTTAAGCTATCATCATCAGAATAACAAGGCGCTGCAAAGCTTCTACCTTTTTCAAATTCAGTAATAGCATCAGCTAATAGGATTTGACTAACATATTTTTGATGCATTACAACATTCGAATTCTTATACATTTTACCACCTGTAAAGCTTAATTAAATATAGTAGAAAAAGATTTAAAAATGAATTTAATCTTTAATACATGAATAATTATAATTGATTAATTATGCCAGCTAGCATAGACAAATCAGTTGTAGCACGCATGCATCAGCAAGGAGATAAGTTTGAGATTTTGGTAGATCCAGATAAAGCTCAAGAGTTCAAAAAAGGAGGTAAAGTTGATTTGAATGACGTATTGGCAATGTTAGCTGTTTTCCGTGATGTTAGAAATACTAAAAGAGTTCCAGACAAGGATTTACAGAAGTCTTTTGGTACGACTGATATTTTAAAGATAGCAGAAAAGATAATTAAAAATGGTGAACTGCAACTTACAACAGAACAGCGAAGATCTATGGTAGAACAGAAAAGAACTCAAGTAGCGGACATAATTTCCAAACGTGGTATAAATCCTCAGAACAATCTGCCGCACCCTCAACAAAGAATACTCAATACCATGGAACAATGCGGCGTAAATATAGATCCTTTTACTGATGCAGATCTCCAAGTAGATAAAGTAGTTAAAGAGATTAAAAAAGTCTTACCAATAACTTTCCAAAAGCTGTTGGTGGAAATTAAAATACCGCCCGAATTCGCTGGTAAATCATACAAAATATTGAAAAATGGCGGCGAGATGATAAAGGAAAGCTGGGGCAACGATGGTAGTTTGAATGTAAGCTTAAAGATGCTTGCAGGCATGCAGTTAGAATTTTTCCAAAAGCTATCAGATCTTACACATGGAAAGTTTGAATCAAAAATAACAACAAGAGAAAGCGCTTAAAATCAACTATTTAAATTTTAATTACCAAGTTTTATAAAAGAATTAGAGGTTAGAATTATGAAACCTAAGAAACACTTCAAACCTATGAACATTTTAACAGTATTAATTGGAGTAACTCTTGTCTTAAGTGTAGTAAATCTTTATGGCATATTTAGTCTTAATGATAGATTTGGTTCTATTACTGGAGCTGTTGTTGACACAGGCAATCAGCAGCCAACTTACAAACAGTGGGCAGCTGATCTTGGTCTTGATACGAATAAGTTTAATTCATGCTTTGATTCAGGCAAGTATAAATCAGAAGTTCAGCAAGATTTCTCAGATGGAGCAGCAATAGGCGTAAGCGGAACACCATCATTCTTTATCGGCAATGATGAAATAGGTTACCATCAAGTTGTGGGCGCTCAACCTTATTCTAGATTCCAGCAAATAATTGATCAACTATTACAGCCAACAAATCAAGGACTACAACCATTACAAGTGCAATATATTACAGATATTACAGACAACGATCCTGTAAAGGGTTCTGAAGATGCACCGATTACAATAGTAGAATTCAGTGATTTCGAATGTCCATTCTGTGGAAGATTTTTCTCTCAAACATTGCCTTTGATAGAGGATAACTACATAGATACGGGAAAAGTTAAATTTGTTTACAGAGACTTCCCACTAAGTTTTCACCCTCAAGCCCAACCAGCAGCTGAAGCTGCAGAATGTGCAAACGAGCAAGGCAAGTTCTGGGATTATCATGACAAAATATTCAACAATCAAGGAGCACTAAGTACAGCATCTTAAAATCCTAAATATTTAGTAATATAAAAACAAAGAAAAAGTTAAATAGAATATATAATCTATCGGAGTTTCAATTTTATATGGAAGAAAAAGTTGAATGCAAACATTGTGGAAAGAAGTTTGATTTTAAAGAGGCGCTAGAACAGCATACGAATGCTAAGCACATGCAAACCACTGAAGTTGCCAAACAGCCGGACAGCACAAGCATCAAATTAAAAAAGAGACAGCTTATGATACTTGTTTTTGTAGTTTTAGGTATAGCAGGTCTAGGTTACGGAATTTATCAAGTATACTCTAGTCCTTATGCTAACATCGGACCATTTGGCTCTACTCACATACATGCTGATTTTTTAGTTTACATAAATAACAATCCAATAACATTTGGTGCAAAATATTTTGTTAAAGATTCTCGTGTGCATATAGAGCATGGATCAGGTGCGGGAACTGTTATGCATATGCATTCTACAAGTACACCTTTAGGTTTATTTTTCAATTCATTAGGAATGAAATTTACAAATGAATGTTTTACATTAGACAATGGCAAAAGCTATTGCAATGATGGTTTTAATAGTCTGAAGCTTTATGTCAAACACAAGGACGGTAATTGGGAATTGAATAATGAGTTTGATAGATATGCTTTTCAAGCTTTAGACAAGATTTTAATCTCTTATGGGTCTGATGATGCAGATGCAATTAAAAGCCAACAAGATTCTGTTACAAATTTCGCTAAAGATATTTCTGGTAGAAGTGTGCCTTTAGTCGGTTGATAACAAAATGAAAATAAAAAAGAAAAGCTTCTTATCTGTCATTACAATTCTTACTACATATACGTTACTGTCACTGTCATTTTCCCTATTCGGTTTTTTAAATCCAGTAGAACCTTCAAGTATAGGACAAACAGCTATTTTAAAAGAAGTTACTATGCATATACTATTTGGGTTTATAATAGGGATATTCACATTTAATAAAAGATACATAATCTACGCTTCATTGTTTCCTATATTGTTAGACGCCGATCACACATTTTCTTTATTAGGATTTTATGCATATGGAAGAATGGCGCATTCGCTCACCTTCATAATATTATCAGCTCTTCTGATGGGGAAATTATTTAGCAGCAAAGGCTTCAATATCAAATTAGCATCCATAATTGTCGTAACTTTATTGTCTCATATAGCATTTGATGCTTTAGATGAAAATCCAACTAATATAGCCTTGTTGGCACCGTTTAGTTTCTCAGAAATAGCTTTTCCATTTTGGACATATCCACTGCTTGAAGTCTTGGGTATAATCATAGTGATTTTTGTCTTTAAGAAAAATATACTCATAGAATTTAGAAATCGGATTTTTAATAAGGTAGCCAAATAAATTATAAATATGCCCATATCAGTTTCATGGTGATAAATGAATGTCTATGCTATTGCCTATAATACTAGCCGCTATTTTGTCAATCGTTTTTATAATAAGCAATAGACTTTCTCCTAAAACAGAAAGATACCATGAACATATTCTAAGTCTGGGTTCTGGAATGTTATTAGCTATTATTTTTGCTAAAGTTATCCCAGCATTAATTGAGAAAGGTACTAGCTTTCTTAGTCCAGATACTATTTCTTTAAGCATTCTAGGCGGATTTGTAGGTTATCACTTGATTGAAAAGTATACTTACAAGCATGTAAAAAGCAGTGCAAAGTTAGAAAAAGAATTAGGATACCTACATATTGGCGGATTCTTTATTGACAATTTTTTAGCAGGGTTCATATTAGTATTGTTATTTGGATTGGTTACATTACAAAGTTATCTTTTATTCTTCCTCTTTATACCTTTTGTACTGGAAACTATAGCCATATCTGCTACGCTAAGACATATTGCTGGGAAGTTTAGATTAGGAAAATTTGGGTTAATATTCTTATCACTATCAATATTTTTTGGCGCAGTATCTGGTGCAATGATGAATCTACAAGAACAAAACTTTTACTTAGCATTGGCTATAATGACCGGAGTAGCTATCTATTTCATTACCCGTGATGAGTTGCCTAGGGGCAGAAAAGGCAAGCCCGCACTTTTCATAATAGGTTTGGCTACGATGTTGGCCTTATTTTTAATGATAAACTTAATGCCAGCATTTTAAAAATTAAATAAAACTGTAAATAAAACATAGTTTATGGTACAAGATCCAGTTTGCAAGACAGAAGTCGGAGAAGACTCAATAATAAAAGCTGAGCATAAAGGCAACGTTTATTATTTCTGTAGCTCAAAGTGCCAAGCAGAGTTTAAAATAAATCCAAAGAAATATTCAAAATGATAGCTTGATTAAATAACCGAAATTGTATTAAACAAGCCCGAATGTTATCAGCTCAGGATTTTCTATTATAACAGTGAAAGCAATAAACCCTACCAACATCATAAATAGACTATGCTTTATTCCGGCAACCATTGAGCCTTCAGACATCTTACCAACAGCTAAGCCGGCAAACAGACCTTGTATCAAAATTAAGGCCCTATATATATTGTTGTACTCCTCTGCTAGCTCTGCCGGCGTTAAGTCTGATTGTACAGATCCAATGCCTAAAGCGCCTTGTGGCAATGCTGTAATACTTGGTGTTAAGAACAATTGCAATCCCAGTATTACAGCTAAAAATATAAAAAACACTATATAACCAGTTATCATCTGAGACTGTAAGTATATGTATCTTTCTCTCCTTAATCTATCAACTTCAGATGTAGTTTTACTCAAAGCTTCAAATGTGTCTATAAGATTACCACCAAATCTATGACTTTCTATTACAGTTGAAATTATCCTTCCTACTAACTTAGACTTAGACTCTTTTGAGAAATTAATCAAAACTTTATCTATCGGTATTCCCCAATCCAATTGGGAAGACATTTTCTTTATATAATTAGTTAAAATTCCATAATCATTGTCTGATACAGTCTTGAATGCTTGCGGTAATGACATCCCACTTCTAACAGATTCTATAAGATCTCTTAAAAATAAAGGAAAGGCATTTTCTATATGCTTCTTCTTGTTGAAAGCAGTGTACCATTTAATTAGAAAAGGTACTATAGAAGCTACGGCAGCTACTACGTAAAATATATCTGCTAAAAATGGAACCAGATTTGCTATAAATAAAAAACTAACTAATGATAGTACCCCGCCAACAATAGCCCCAGAAAAGTAATAAAGCAATTCTTCTCTTTTAATCCTAGATAAATCAATGCCAAAAATCTTCATATCTCAACCTCAACTCCGCGTAGGAACAGTAAAAACGCAGTATTCATCAATGGTATTATGAGAAATATGCTTATTCTTGTCAAGTCAAGTATGTTAAACCCGCCTAGAGTAGGCTGTATCATTCCCATAACAACTAACAATGAAATTAAAAACAGTGGCGCAGCTACCATAATTCCAGTGTATAATTCTGCATAAGTTGACAACTGTTGAAGAAACTTTTCTCTTTTCATCCTCCATTCGAACAAAGCTTGCTCACCAGATGATTTTAGATACCCTTTTATATTGCCTCCAGATTGCGTAGTAG
>CAZPID010000019.1:0-7509 GCA_964586885.1 uncultured archaeon
CATGGCGGGGCGAATGAAGATACTGCCAGAATGATAGTGGACGTAGGCAGCAAAGAAAATGTTGTCAGTTTTATACAGGAGAAATTATCCAAAAAGATAAAGATACCAGGTTTCGGCCATAGAGAATATAAAGTCCAGGATCCTCGGGCGATAATAATGAAGGATATGTTCAAGCAAGTCAGCGAAAAGAAAGGTAACATGAAACTGTATGAGATAGCTGATGAGATAGAAAAAGTTATGAAAGAAGAGATGGATAAGAAAGGTAAACACATACCACCTAATGTAGATTTTCCGTGCGGAGGATTTTATCATATTTTAGGCATACCTATAGAAGTCTATACTCCTATTTTTACAATGAGCAGGGTAGTTGGGTGGTCTGCCCATTTTATTGAGCAGTCAGATCCAAAGAATCCTATAATCAGACCCAAGGCTCTTTATGTTGGCGAATCTGATTTGAAGTATATACCAATTCGTAAAAGATGATTATCATGGCAAAGAAAAAAATTACAATAGCAGGTGCAGGAAAAGTAGGTAGTACTACAGCACAATTGACAGCTTACAAGGAACTTGGAGATATAGTTATATGGAACAGAACAGAAGAAACAGCAAAAGGTTTAGCTCTAGATTTATCAGAATCTGCTCCTATAGAAAGATTCGATATTGATATAATGGGTACTGATAATTTTGAGGATACAAAAAACTCTGATGTGATAGCTATAACTGCAGGTGCTCAAAGAAAAGAAGGCCAGTCACGTGCAGATCTTCTATTTGGTAATGCAGATATAGTTAAAAATCTAACTGAAAAATTAGTTAAATATTCCCCTAAAGCAGTTTTAATTGTAATAACAAATCCTGTAGATGCTATGACTTATTTAGCTTATAAGACATCTAAGTTTCAAAAGAATAAAGTTCTTGGAATTGCAGGAATTTTGGATTCAGCTAGATTTAGAAGTTTTATAGGTGAAAAATTAAATGTTTCAATGAAAGATGCATCAGCTATAGTTTTAGGTGGGCATGGTGATTTCATGTTACCTTTACCCAGTCATGCTAGTGTTAATGGAA
Source organism: uncultured archaeon (assembly GCA_964586885.1). Classification (GTDB taxonomy): domain Archaea; phylum Aenigmatarchaeota; class Aenigmatarchaeia; order CG10238-14; family SCSR01; genus DATDXT01. The sequence continues at coordinate 1,063 of CAZPID010000019.1, forward strand.
TTCCATTGACAGAACTTTTACCAAAGGAAGAGATAGAAAAATTGGTCGAGAGAACAAGAAAAGGTGGCGCTGAAATTATTTCATTAATGGATTCTTCAGCATTCTATGCTCCAGCTTCCTCATTAGTTCAGACTATTGAAGCTGTAATTAAAGATAAGAAAAGAGTTCTGCCTTGTGCAGCTTACTTAGAAGGTGAATATAGCTTACACGATATTTTCATGGGAGTTCCTGTAAAGCTTGGAAGTGATGGTATAGGTGACATAATTGAAATGGAGCTGACTGATAAAGAAATGAAACAATTAAATAATTCTGCTAAGAAAATTAGAGAAATGATTGGACAATTGAAAAGTAAAAATTATTTTTAAAAACAAAATATAGTCTTGAAAACATTATTTAATTATGAAAGAAATAGAGTTGCCTTTTAGTTTACCATCCAGTTCAGAAAAAAACAAGACTTTAAGAGATCTACTAAATAAAGACGAGATTACAATTATTCCGGGGATTTACAATACGGCAGTTGCCCAACTAGCACAAAACTTAGGTTTTAAAGTAGTCTACATTGGCGGTGCTTCCACAACATTAAGCATGGGAATACCGGATCTAGGAATTATCAAAATGGGTGAAATGGCTTACGAAGTAGAAAAAGTTTCTAAAATGATTTCCCTACCTGTCATATGTGATGTTGATGTAGGATACGGAGATGTAGCTAAAACTATAGAGGCATTTGAAAAAGCAGGAGTATCAGGAATACATATAGAAGACCAGGAAGATTTTAAAAAATGTGGCCATTTGTCCAATAAAAAAATCGTACCAATTGAAGAGATGGTAAAAAAGATTAAAATAGCAGTCGAAACCCGAAAAGATAACAATTTTGTTATAATAACTAGAACAGATGCAAGAGATGTTACTGATATAGAAGACGCTATACAAAGAGCTAATGCTTATGTAGAAGCTGGTGCTGACATGATTTTTCCCGAAGCCTTGAAAACAAAAGAAGAATTTGAACATGTAGCTAAAAAAATAAAAGTACCTCTGCTTGCAAACATGACAGAATATGGTAAAACTCCATACATGACAGCAGAAGAATTTGAAAAGATGGGTTATAGATTTGTAATTTTTCCAGTTACTACATTAAGAACAAGCCTTAAAACTGCAGAAGATGTATTGATAGAACTTAAAAACAAAGGAACACAGAGGAATTTGGTTGATGATGGTAAGGTTAAGACAAGAAAAGAGCTGCAAGAACTTATAAGATACAGTGAATGGGAAGATATGATAAATAAAAAGCTGGCAAAGGAGAAAGCATAAAAAGTTTCATATGTAAGCTTAAGTTATGGTATTGTTAAAAGCTGATAAAGGACTAGAAAACATTGTTATAGACAAGCAATCAGTGTGTTTACTTGATACTAACATGGGTCTATTTTATAGAGGAATCAGTATAGAAGATTTAGCAAAGCATTCTAATTTTGAAGAAGTTGCATATCTTTTGCTTTATGGTGAACTACCTACTAAAAGAGAATTTTATAACTTTAAATCTTATCTAGCAAGAAATAGAAAAGTACCAGATAAAATAATAAATATAAGTAAAAAATTTCGTGGTTCCAATTACATGAGTTTATTGAGAACTTCTGTTTCTGCACTTGGCTCAATGAATAAAGATAAGAAAAATATAACAAAAGCGAAAAAGCTTATAGCAAAGATGCCAACAATAGTAGCAAATATAGGTAGAGTTTCAAATGGACAGCCACCAATAAAACCAAACGAAGAACTATCTTATGCAGAAGATTTTCTTAGAATGCTATTAGATAATAAATGTTTGTCCTCCAGCTTTTATTTACACCATCCTGATATTTTTGACAAAACTCTTATATTATATGCAGAACACGAATTCAATGCTTCTACAACAGCTGCAGAGTTACAGCATCTTCATTGTCAGATTACTTCTCATGCATTACTTCTGCCATAGGTACTTTAAAAGGTCCATTACATGGTGGAGCAAATGAAAAAGCAATGAAAATGTTGATAGATATAGGTGATGTAAGCAAAGTTCAGGGTTATCTTGAGAATCTTTTAGAAAAAGGCGAAAAGGTTATGGGATTTGGACACAGGATATATAAAGAAATAGATGACCCAAGATCACTAATTATGAAAAATTTAAGTGAAAAATTATCAAAGGAAAATGAGTATGGTAAGTACCATGAAATTGCCAAGAATGTAGAAAATCTTATAAGAGATAAGAATTTTATGGGAAAGTTTAACAAGAAAGTTCTTTATCCCAATGTAGATTTTTACTGTGCTCCAGTATATTATATGTTAGGAATCACTGATTTTAGTAAAGATACTCCTATATTTGCTGCTGCAAGATCAGTTGGATGGAGTGCACATATATTTGAACAATATAAAAATAATAAAATCTATAGGCCAAGAAGTAAATATACAGGTCCGCTTTTTGAATCTTATATACCAATTGATGAAAGGTAGATTAATTCCTACTTCAATAATCTTAAAGGATAGTTTATCACCGGTTCGATCAGATCATTATCATGAAATTGATATTCTTTGCCTTCAACAATAAAAACATGTTTAGTAGTTTTTGGTTCAAGCAGTCTGCCATTTAAAGCAGACTTAATTATGTCATACTTATTCCATTCTTTATTGTCATTCCAATTCCTTACTTTGAAAATAGGAGAAAAATAGTCTAAATAACTAGCCAACACATAGCTATATCCTAAATCCTTTAAAGACTCTGATGTATGATGACCATCTATTATCAAATATTTGTCAATATCAAATTTTGGTTTTAAATCGTATACGGCTATTGGTCTCTTCAATATAAGATCATTATTCATTTTCCCAATTAGTTCTTTTTTATTTTCTTCATTGTAAAGTTCATGAGGCAACAAATCTACTAGCCTAATTTTAACTATTTTTGTAAACAGCATATTTTTAAGTTAGGGTTAAAACTTAAATATCCTTAATTTTAAACTACATAAAATTTTATCTTGTGATTTCTACATCCTTGTAAACTTCTAACAGCTTTTTGTTAGATGATTTTTCAAAATGCTTTCTGGCAGGCGATACTATTTCATTTATTTCTCTAGCTACATTATTCTTCAAATCCACAGGATGAATCTTCCCCTTTTCATAATCGGTTTCCAGTTCTTTGTAAGACTGAAATTCTTTATTGCCACCAAACTTTGAAGGACGTTCTAACTTAAATTCATTATTAAATCCAAATACCAGATATTTTACCAATTCTAAAACAGGATTCATTTCTATTTGTTTTTCTGGACACCATGCCTTTTTTAATTTTTCTTTTATTTCGTCTTCTGTATCATGAATAAAAATTGCTGTCCATGGTTTTGATTTACTCATTTTTGCTGCTATAACCTTTTCTAACTTATCGTTGGTCTGAAATTTCGGTGGTTCTGATAAACCCATAAGAAGATGATGGTGTATTGGTACAGGTTTCTTCCAGCCTAATTTAGGAAATATTTCTCTAGCTAGTACATGAGCTTTTCTTTGATCACTTCCGCCATGAGGCACATCTTTACCCAAGTAGTTTATATCAACAGCTTGCATCGGCGGATAAAAAAACTGTGATAAGTCTAACTTATCCTTTTCACTTCTTCCCATTATAGTTAAAGATCTTAGGCTTCTTTGTAAAGTCATGTGTGTAGAAAATTTAATTACATTTTTCCAGTAATCATCATTATTATGATACAAGTCAGACCCGTTAACTACTTTAATTCCTGGGCAAAGGAACTTGAAAGCTTCTTCATAGTATTTGGCTGCTAGTTGTATCTTATCCCAGTCTCTACCTAATTTATTGTTGATAAAACTATGCCAATCAGCAAGATATACAGTACAATCTAATCCAGCTTTGATAAAGTCATTGATCTTCATACCACTTAAAATCAGAGTTCCTAAATGTAAAAATCCACTTATCTCAAACCCTATGTAATGTTTAGGATGATCATTAGTTTCTAGTAATTCCCTTAAATATTGTTCAGTTATTATCTCTTCTGTAGGCGGTCTTCTTATCAATTCTAACTTAGTTTCTATGTCCATGCCATTACCTATTAATTATTTTGTTTTATTCAATCTTCTATAAAGTTTTCCATATTGTTCAAATGTTTCTTGCGGGAATGATTTTGAGAATAGGTATGTGGCAGTTTTTAATTGACTTAAAGTAGCATTACTTTCAAATGCTTTCAAAAAATGATATCTGTAGCATTTTTCACATCCATAAAGAGCTGAAAGAGACGTATATAACAATTCTTCATACATTCTTAATTTTTTGGGGTGCTTATCTAAGAATAAGATTTTAGTTGATAACATATACAAGTCTGAAACTAATCTGTTTGATTTCTTTTCTTCCAATTTCAAATTATCTACCATCAATTAACGATAAATAATTTTATACAAAGTTAAGAATTTAATGCTGTAAATTATTAGCTAAACCATTTAGGAAAACGATTTGCGGGGTTATTTCTATCATCTATGTCTTGAGAATAAACTCCTTTTTTACAGGTTATACATAACCATTGTCTACTATGTTTAATTATACATCTTCCGCAGCCAATAATAATACAGTTATCACAGGAAATCAATTCACCTGTCTTGGTTCTGCAATTAGAACATTTTATCCCTTTCATATACTATTAATTTGTATTTATATAAAATAAATCACTCTTGGAAAACCTTAGTGGCGGGTCAAGCTTCTTTATGTCGATGGCACCATTTACAACTATTTTATCATCAGCTTCTACTAATACAACTTTACCAAAGATAACCATGTTTTGACCAACCTGCATCTTGTCAGAAAGTTCACATCCTATCAACACTTTAGCTTCTTTTACCCCTTTTGATTTCATCCCGCTTAAATCCCGAGCATTTAACCCCACTTGTTCCAGTTTGTCTATACCTCTAGGATAAGTTTTTACGCATTCCAGAATCTTTTCTGAATAGTTTTTGGGCAAAATATTGATAATAAAATCTTTCTGGTTTAACATATTTTTGAAAATTTTATATTTAGGATTCATGACTATGATAAGTATGCTAGGATCAGAAGAAACAGGTATTATTGTATCTGAAGGTATTGCATCTATACCTCCCATTCCATCATCACAGGTTATAAGTGTAAGCAATCTGGGCAAAATTACTTTATTTATGTCTTTTGAATCAATGTTCATTAATATATTATTTATTAAATGTAAAACTTAAGTTAGAAAGAAAACAATTTTAATTTGAGTGAGAATAATGTTGTTTGGTAAAAAGAAAGAGGCTGTTAACAAAGAACTGCAGGAAATAAAAGAAGCTGTAGACGAACCTCTTCCAACAAGAGAAGACCTTGGAAATATTGAATTAAAGAAAGATATCCCTGCAGAAGAACATGAAGCTGGGCAAAAAGTCTTAACTGGTATAGAGGAACAAAAACTACAACCGCAGCCAAAACCTGTTCCAGCACCAATTTTCATCAAACTTGATAGATATAAGAATATACTTGGAAGTTTAACAGAAATAAGGAAAGGACTGGAAGCAATAAGGAATATATTTTCCTACGTTAGTGAGCTTGAGAAGATGAAATCAGAAAGTTTCAAAATGTTGCATGATATGATGGCTAAAATTGATAAAAAACTAGCTCACTTAGATTCAGAATTTTTAAAACCACCCGGATTCGAATCAGAAGTATCGCCGGAAGTTGCATTTGAGCCAAGCAATCTAGAAGGCATAATAGACAATATGAGAAATAAGATAGATGATCTTAGGTCTCAGATAGATAATATTTAATAATTTATTAAACTACTGTAAATTACATGATAGTGGAAGATACTGATTTATATTTTACAAATCATTTCAGACAAAATCCGCCTGATTTACATGAAGTAAGATTATTAATCATAGATGGAAATGAAAAAATAAGGGAAAAGAAGGCAAACCAGCTGAAAGAGCACCTTGACAAATTTTTATCAAATGAAAATAGTGTAACTAAATATAAGATTGAAATTTATGATTGTAAAGATCCTAGGGTTGAAGATAAATTATCATCCGATGTAGAAGAATTCTCAGGAAACAGACACATGTATTTCAGCAAACTAAGGGACGATATGCTAAACGGAAGCATATTTTTACCAATCTTTCACAATGCAGATAATGTTATAGCAAATACATTCAGTGCCATGTTTGACAATGCCTATCCTAGCATCTTTACCGTTTCTGAACTTGGGTATAAAAATTTAGTAAAAGCCAACTATTCTAAAGCAAATTGCTATGATGTAATGAAATAAAAGCCATCCTGAAATCTGCATCCTTTTTCTATGGTTATATGCCCGTTGTTTTTATTTGCTAAACCAAATTTACCATAAGCCTTTTCAGTAGTTACTATAATATTAAACTATCTCGGCAATGCCGAACTAATTTAAGTTTGGAAAACCATTGTAAACA
>CAZPID010000020.1:0-7424 GCA_964586885.1 uncultured archaeon
CAAAAATAATTTCAACAGTTGACAAATTGAACTCACACGGATTCTATATAAACAACACAGAACATCTGATAAACGGTTCATACTTACTTTTAATGGACAATATAAAATCTTTTGTCAGAGAAGATCCAGTAGAGAAACAGCAATTGCTAGGACTAATAAGCTTCAGCGACCCGTTGGATGGAAATAATTTTACTACAGACTTAGACTACGGAGACTTGAATAATGATACTTACATAGATGTAGCAGTAGGAAGGCTGCCGAAAGATGATACTTTGGCATCTTTAATGTTTGCACGAACCTACTTACCAGATAACAAAAATGCTTTAGTAGCGTCTGAATACCTTCATCAAAACTGGGCAAGCATTCTTTTGTATGCTGGTGGAGGAATGTGGAATGGCAGGACAATAGCAAATATTTTGGAAGACCAGGATTACAGTGTAGACAGACTGGTAGAGCATAGAGCAAATCCTCAAAAGTTTATAGAAAGCCTCACGCCTACAAATGTTAAAGATTTTCTGGATAAAAGCAAAAGCATAGGTAGCAAAATAGGAAGCCTGTTGGGGAAAACTGTGGGCAATGTAATTTCCAAAACATTGATAGTCCTGCAAGGAGCACATTATGCAGAACAAGCTTTGGAACAATACCTAGAATATGATTGGTCTACATTCAATCCAAGATGGGACGATGCAGCCAACTATCTAATTACCAGCTTTCCTTTAAATGTAGAAAATCTTGTAAATTATGAATCTTTGGTCTCAAGTTTGATAACAGACTATCTCTGGCCAGATCCATGGAAAACTTTGAATCAGACAAATTTAATCAGTTCACTTCCGGACAAGAGCATAGTTTATTATGAAGGTATAGGCAACGGCAGCATATGGATATTACCAAACGTATTTCCAGAGGACACAGGCTTCCTAGGCTATCAGGAATTTATAAATTCTCTAGAAAATACTCAATACAATGGAAGTAATAGTTTCTACCCTTCAGACATACCAAATCTTGATTCAAAGATAGTTTGGGATAATTCTGACTTGGCATCTACTGGAGATATGATGGATAGTTTTATAACAAAAGGTACAGCTAGTTTCATTGGGTCATCTGCAGTGAATTACGCATCATTTTCATCTGAGATAGATACAAGATTCTTCAAAGACGGAGCAACCATAGGCTTAGCTTTTATCCAGGCAATCAACAATTTCAGAGACGATTGGTTAACATGGGATCCTTTCAACATCTTTACGCAAGGCGGGATAAAGGCCAAATCCCTAAGGTCGTTCATACTATACGGCGACCCGTCTATGATAAAGGATCCGATAATAGAAAAATTGGACTATACCCAGACGACTAACTGCAATGATTCTGTTTGTACAACTAGTGTTGTCATCCCATTGTCCTACAATATAACAGAGTCAAATGGAAACAAAACAATAGAGACTGATGCAAGCAGCTATTTGCTTGAGCCATTCAAACCTATAATTCCATTGAAGGAATTTGAGTATTTCCTGCCATTGGAAGCCACGATCATAAACAGCAGCATCACTACAACCAGTTCAATATACCAAGACATAACAATACCCACATTAAACTTGCTTTCACACAGCGGTTTGAATTTCACTTCAACTAACATTTCTAATGAATATTATCCGTCAGACATATCGCGCCTAGAAATAAACAAAACAATAGACAACAGAACAAAGATAAAGCTTGTTCATGCAGGGCTACAATATAATGAATCCAGCCTGACAGCTACAGTCTATGATACAATAAAACTAGATCTAACATATACAACACCAATAGAATTCTCTGCTTCAATACAAGATATACTTTTAGGACAAACAGTTTCAATACCAATTACAATATGGAGCGATGTTTTTGGCAATGCAACCCTTTATGTAACTATAGATAATCAAACTAATTCACAAACTTTTACACAAGATTTCTTATTAACACAAGGAATAAATAAATTAAGCTTTTCACACACGCCACAAACACCAGGAAATTATAAAGCTAGTATAATTTTAGTAAAACATGATCCAATTACTGTGGGACCAAGAGTGATCACATTTAGTGTCAATTCAGATACTATACCTCCAATTACATCTGACAATTCTGATAATAGTTTACATTTCACAGATCAAATGATTACTTTAACTTGTACAGATGATAGTAGTGGTTGTAAACAAACTATATATTGCATAGACACTACACACACTTGCTCTCCTGATACAGTTTACTCATCTCCAATAATTATCTCTTGTCCAACTGGAAATTCGTGTTCTAATTACGTAAGATACCAATCGATAGATAACTTTGAAAATTTGGAAACAATAAAAACATCAAATCAGATAAAAATAGATAAAACTGTATTTAGACCTTTAATAGTTGAAGAAACTACAATTAATCAATCTTTGACGGAAGTACAATTTAATCAGTCAGAACCAACTATACCAGAACCTACTACACAACAAACACCACAATCAGAATCCCAATCATCAATCACAGGAGCATTTACTTTCTTAACAGAATCAACAACTATACTTATCATCTTAGCAGTAGCATTGATAGCAGTTTTCGTAGTTTTTATCATTAAATTCCTTTAAGTATAAAGTAAAAATTAAACAGTGCTTTTTATGAAAATTTAATAAATAAAACTTGGCCACATTTAACAATTATTAACTTTAAAAACATCAATAATTTGTTATAAATTAAGTGTAAACCCATGAAGTTAGAGAAAAAAAATCTGCCAATGATGTTTTTAGTAATAGGTCTGATAGCTGTTATTATATCCATAAGCACCTTTGTTAGAATGGGACCATTAGATTCACCTTCCGTATTAGACTTCGATCCTCATTGGTACTATAGACATGCCTTGGAGATAATGGATAATGGCTTTTTGCCACCTGAGTGGGATATTTTAAGTTTTTATCCTCCCGGAAGGCCGTTTGATACTACTTTAGGCACAGAATATTTGATGATATTATTTTTTCAAACTGCACAAATCTTTGACAGCTCTATAGATTTCTTGACTGTAGCAAAATGGTCTCCAATAATACTAGTAGCTATGGGAGTTGTAGCAGCATTTCTCATGGGCAGACTGATTTCTAACAACTGGGGCGGCATGTTCACAGCTATTTTTGCAGTTCTTAGTCCTACCTTCATTGGCGTATCAATGGCAGCATATACTGATAATGATGCGTCTGTTGTATTTTACACATTCTTTACTACGTTATCCATACTACTTGCTATTAAGAAAAGAACAATACCTTATATATCATTAGCAATCGCATCAAATGTTCTCTTTGCTTTCACTTGGACCGGTGGTTGGCTCCCGGCAATGATGTTCTTACTTTTCTTACCATCACTTTTCATCTTTAGAATTATAGAACAATTCATACATACCCTTAAAGCTTCTATTAACTTCAAAGAAATATTTTTAGAACTTAAAAAAATAATCATACCACTAGGTATAGTTCTAGTAGCATCAAATATAATCGCAGCATTATTCGGTTTGTCTACAATAATCGACTCATTTGAAATTGCTCTAGGGTTTCTTAGTGGTGAGATCATGCTGGTTAATATATCAGTAGCAGAGCTACAACCAATAAATGTATTTTCGCTACAAGGATTAACTACAATAATCAGCCGGGTAGGCTTATTGCCAACATTGTTTACAATTATAGGCCTACCAGCATTTGTTATATTCAAACTTTGGAGGAAGAAGAAAGCAAACTTTATGGAAATATTTCTGTTCCTGTGGGCAGCGGCGTCCTTCTATGCAATACTTAGTGGTACAAGATTTTCATTGGAATTTGTCACTGCAGCCGCAGCTACAGCAGGTTATATAATAGGAAATATGGTTTATTACTTCAAAGGTAAGCCACCCATTCTGGGTTCCGTATTCTTCGGCATAGTTCTACTTCTAACAATAATGTTTGTTTCAGATGCAATACAAATAGGCATAGGTCAAGGCGGTTTGAGAATAAGTGACAATTGGTACAATGCTTTGGATTGGCTGAAAGAAAATGGCAATTCATCTACCTTAGTAGTTACATGGTGGGATCCCGGGCACATAATAGCCGACCTTTCTGGTTTGAAAGTAATGGCTGATGGTGCGCATTGTGCTCCTGGTGAGTGTATACCTTATAATCATAATATTAGAATACAGGATATGGGAAGAATATTTTCCATGAGTAATGAAATAGAAGCATTGAAAATACTTAATAAGTATACGTCCCTTACTCCAGAACAGTGTAACCAAGCAAGAGAAAAGTTTGGAGACAGAATGCCAGAAAATGCATGCGACCCGATTGACAAGGTTTATGTTCTTGCCACAAATGACCTTATAGGAAAATATTTTTGGTTGAGTTACTTCGGCAGTTGCCTGGGCAAGCACGGTACACAAGCCGGTGAGAGTTGTTATTACTTGCCTTCAAACCAGTTTAAAAATATTGCTGAAGGAAGGAACTATATGCAATGCGGAGTACACCAACAGCTGTCCCAGCAATCAGGAACTCCAAGCTATGTTTGTCAAACAGGAATACAAACAACAATTAGCCTCATACAAAGCGATACCGATGTAGCAGCAGTTTTAAACAGCCCGCAACAGGGAGTGAGAAATGCTATAATAAAACAAATGGTTCTTTATCAAGATGGCGTGCCGGTGTATTTTGATTATAGTGATCGTGCAGGTGCTTTAGATGGTTTAGTATATGTTGATCCTAGTTTCCAGGTGCTTTTCTATCTAGATCCCCAGATAAAAGATTCTATTTTTACAAACATGTTCTTCTTTAATGGCGAAGGTAATAGTGAATTGGGATTGCCTACTTTAAACAAGTTCCAATTGGTATACAACAACCCAGAAGTTAGAATTTTTGAAGTCAGCTTATAATCTAATAAATTTATAACGTAAATTCTAAATAGTAACTATGTCTAAAGTACTAACACTGGCTCCGCTAGAAAGGATATTGAAAAGATCCGGGGCAAAAAGAGTATCTAAAGAAGCCGCCGAAGCATTCGGAAATGTATTAGAAGATTATATAATAAGATTATCTATAGAAGCCAATGCTCTTGCCAAACATGCTGGTAGAAAGACAATAACTGAAGAAGATGTAAGGATGGCCAAGAGGAAGTTTAATTTCTGATTAATCATAAAAGGATAAAAGCGTTCAATTTTAGCGAGATATTATTATCCCTACTTCATAGAGCCTCAGACGAGAATCGAACTCGTGACCCCCACCTTACCAAGGTGATACTCTAACCGACTGAGCTACTGAGGCATGATAGTTTATAATTATATTGAAAATTATTTACGTTCATAAAACTTCAGTACCAGAATGCTTACCTTCAACAGCTTTAATTATTTCATCAGGATTGTTCCCATCAATTATCAAAGTTCTTATATTAGCATCTTTAATCAGTTCCGCCGCCTTTAAATCAAATAGTCTGTATTCCCCAGGGGACTGAACATTGTTTTTAATTATGTCAATGAATTCTTGATAAGACATCTTGGGAATCTTCTTAGCATCAGAATATTTATTGGGATCTTTGTCATAAACACCGCTAACATTGGTTGCATTTATCAGCATATCAGCCTTTACAATCTTAGCTAAATATGAAGCGTCATAGTCTGTAGAAACACCGACATCATAACCGCCCGCAACAATTATTTTATTTTCAAAATTTTCCACAACTTCTTTCTCAATATCCTTTAAAGATTTCCATCTGATTAAATAACCCAAATCCCCCAAACAGGTATAAAAAGTAGACGCATTGATATGCGACGCCATTATCCCAATGAAGTCAAGTTTATCCTTGTTAGCATCAAAAGATCTTGCAATATTTTGATATTCTCTGCATACCTTACCGCCACCGCACACCACAATTACTTTGTGACCCAATTCACGAAGCTTTTTAACAGCGTCAACATACTTTCCAAAATTTTCAACAGTAAGTTCCTTTGTAAGCAATGATCCTCCAAGCGATATAACTATCTTCATAATTTATTATTCGATCCATAGGTAAATTAGTTTGAAAACAAATTAGCTTAAAACATCTTCCACATTTATCATAGGTATTTTATATTTGTTATAATCATCAGTTATCCTGGGGCAAGCGGTGTTTACCAATATATCCAATTTTAAACCTTCCAATTTATCTTGACTGAATTCATCCATTGCTAGAATATAGACATCTTTTCCTGATTTTTCAAAAATCTTTTTTATACTAAACGGATCTCTATACTGACCTAATTTAAACGAGACCAGTAAACCGACTTTCTTAGCGTCCTTGAAAACACCCTTGTTCCATGCAATGATTTTCAAAAACTTCTTTCTGGCTTCGTCCATGCTGAATATTTCCTGCTGCTCCAAATCAAGATTGAAAACTGTTTTTTCTACATTTAACGATAATCCCAATGGGTAAAACCTACCGGCTGATACACAAAGGAAGCAATCTACATCCTCTTCCACAAGCTTGCCAGCGCCAATCCTGCAGCCAAGTATCTGGCCTACATACTGCTCAGTCTTGCCGCTAAAAGTCTTCTTACCATTTTCTTCTAAATATTCCCTGACCTTTTTCATTGCTGGTATGAACTGCAAGCTTGCAACCAAGCCGATATTTTTACAGCCTTTCAACTTACCAAATTCTTTCTCCAAAATTGGTATTGGATCAACATCGGAAAAATAATTCCAATAAACAACGGGAATGCTTACCTTTGTCCCAAAATCCTGGTGCGCAACATGTAAAACTGTATCACATCCAAGTAAACGAGCTTCGTGTTCTCTAACATCACATGCGCCCCATGTAGCATCTAAACATAAGACAATTTCAAACCCTTCCTTTTCCAAGTCTTCCTTGATTTTCTGTATTCTCAATTTCAAGCCTTCTGGAAACTGAACAAAAACTTTTTTAGCATTCAATTCCTTTAATTGGTTTATAACTTCTTTCATAAACTTCCCTTCTTGTACATATTGTTGGCATTCTTTCCTTTTCTATCTTTATGATACATATACAATAAAAGACCTGTAGAAAACGCTGTGATTCCTAAATGATAAATTATATTATCCTGTCCTTTAAGATATTCATGAAGATTTATATATAAATCGAGAGACAACGGAGCTTCGCCGCCAGAAAAAATATCTAAAATAAAATGCGAAGCTGCAGCTGCACCGCCAGCTAAAGCATTCTTTACCATGTTCTTGACATTGAATTTTTTATTTATAATACCTTCTCTAGAAAATCCAACTGCACCGCCATACAAAGCTTCAACATAAGGTATATGAAAATACCCCCTATGACTTCCTAAAAAATCTACTAAAATATCTACATCTGCAGATATACCTAAGAAAGCATCTGTGCCTAGATTAATACCTTCCCTATATTTACTATTTTTAAGCTTAAGCAATCTTCTAACATATCTACCT